>DAIERH010000339.1 GCA_027346925.1 Geobacter sp. | reverse complement strand
TGCAGCCGACAGCAGCATTGATGCCGCGACTAAAGCCAAAGTCTTCTTCATTTCCTACCTCCATGTGTAATATTCGATCAAACTAATCAACTCGATGTTTCATGATCAATGTCTCATTTCCAGCCAGTGCGCCATGCCTCCTTTCATAAGGATCGGGCAGGGGAGCGGGACCAGCCCCGCCCCCCAACCGTGATTCGGTACGGGGTGAAAAACCAACGGATTATCCGTCAGTCCGTTTTTGGTAACGCCTGACGCTCCTTGGCGCCGCTTCTGATCTTCACCAGCTTGATGCGACTGCCCCCATAGGCTGCGTCTCCGGCGATGGGGTCGGTGAGGCAGACGTCCTTGAGATACCCGTCCACGCCCATGGCCGGGTTGGGGACCAGGCCCCTGGATCGCGCTGCTTCACCCTTGACCACCTGGCCATTCACGGTCATGTCCCTTGCGCCGTAGGCCCAGTGGCCGAAGCTCCAGGACACGGCCGCGGAGCCGGGGCGGATGCCCTGGATCACCTTGACCTTACCCTCCACGGCCACGACCTCGCCGGGGGCGACCTCAAAGGTTCCATCGAAGGTGGGTGACAGCAGGCGTACGGTATCGTAATCAGCGAGACCCAGCCGGCGGGCGTCCAGGGCGTTCAAGTAGACGAAGTTCTCGGGCATGAGGGCCATCTGGCCGGCATAGTTGCCCACGGTACGGGACTGGCCGCCGAAGATGTCCTTGTAGGTAAAGAGGGCCAGGTCGTACTCCGTGGTATAGGCCACGGGCTTGCCATCGAAGCTGGTCATCTCCTCGAATACGGGAACACCGGACAAGGGCTTGCCGGTCACGGAGTGCTTGGCCGAGCCCACGGGCTCCACGTAGAGGTTCATCTGCTTGCCCCAGGCATGGCCCAGGAAGGCGCCGTCATGCCCCTTGTCCGCCTGTTCGAATCGACCGCCGTGGTTGAGGACTGTCACCACCCGTGGCCATTCCTTTCCGACCGCTGCCAGCCATTTCTCCGGCTCATAGACCCCTTTGGGCAGATGCCTGCGGGCCTTGTTGAAGAGAAGCTGGGCACCCCTGTCCGCATCGGGTACGGCGTCCCCTTCCTTGTCACCCCAGGCAACGTTGGCCACCATCTTCAGGTAGAACTGCTCGGGCCGCTTGAAATCCCAACCTGTGCCGAGGCCATCCTTCCCGTAGCCGGGCGCCTTGATCTTCTGCGCGATGGCAAGCATCATCGCGTCCATGCTTATGGGCATCTTCTCCCCTTCCACCTGCACGATCTCGGGGATGGGGGAAACCACGGGCTGACGGACCTTGGTGGTCTTGGTCAGGGTCACGGGGCTGGTGCCCATGGGGTTTCCCCAGCGCTCCAGGTAGGCCAGGTCCGGGAACACGTAGTCCGCGAACATGCTGGTCTCGCCCAGGACGATGTCCGTGCTGATGAACAGGGGGATCCTGCCGGTGTCCTGAAGCATCTTGATCTGGAGATGCCCCGCTGGGCTGGCCAGGGCCGGGGTCCCGTAGTGCAGCCAGAGGATCTTGACGGGATAGGGATAGCCGGCATGGGC
Source organism: Geobacter sp. (assembly GCA_027346925.1). GTDB lineage: Bacteria > Desulfobacterota > Desulfuromonadia > Geobacterales > Pseudopelobacteraceae > JACPFJ01. The sequence continues at coordinate 416 of DAIERH010000339.1, read as the reverse complement.
GGCGGGAATGATCTCCTGGTAGACATCATCCGTGAAGGGGAACCAGGGCCGTTTGGCCGGGTATCCGTCCCGCTTGAAGAGAGTGCTGCTCTCGTAGGAACCGCTGGCTTCGCGGGTCAATTTAACCCCAAACGGTTTGAGTGCCCCCGGATGCAGTTTGGCCAGATCAAAGGGCTGGCCCGGCTTGCCGCCCATGGCATCCCAACTCCCCCCTCCTTTGGCGAAGCCGCCGGCATGATCGATGTTGCCGATAAGGAGGTTCAGGGAGATGATCGCCTGGGCGGCGTAATAGCCGTAGGTGACCTTGATGGGACCGCGGTAGAAATCAATGGCGGCCTTTTTACCATGGGCCGTGAATTCGCGGGCCAGATCCTCGATGGTCTTCGGATCGACGCCGCTCTTGTCCGCGTAGTGCG
>DAIERH010000338.1 GCA_027346925.1 Geobacter sp. | reverse complement strand
CGGCGTCGGGGTGGCTTATGATGGCGAAGGTGCGGCGACGATCTACTTCCTGTTGATTATACTTCTGCACGAACGAACTCCTTTGACAATCGAAAGGCGGGCTCGTGCCCGCCTCAATTTTTATCATAGTATCATAGAGATGTGAAAAAAACTCTAAAATTTACAGAGGATACGGCGAGATCGTGTCATCGCCGGAAGACCAGCCGGTCCAGACACCACTGACCCCCCCCGGCGATCACCAGGTAGAGCGCCATCCCCAGCAGGGCCATGGTATACTCGATGCCGTGACCGCGTCCGGCGGCACAGGGCATGTTGAGGAAAAAGCCGTGTGCCCAGTGGATCTTGTAGATGGCCACCATCATGACCGCCGCAATGCCGGTGGCCGAGAGGCGAGTCAGGAAACCGGTCAAAACACCAAAACCACCGCCGAATTCGGCGATGATGGCCAGCAGGGTGAAGATGGGTGGGATGCCCAGCTTTTCCTCGAAGGTCTTGAAGGTGCCGGACAACCCCTGGCCGCCGAACAGCCCCAGGAGTTTCTGCGAGCCATGGGCCATGAAGATCAGGCCCAGCGGAATCCGCACCATCAGCGGCGCAATCTGTTCGGCTACGTTAGAGCCCCCTTTTGCCATATCTTTCCTCCATGCCGTTCACTGGCCTGCGTCCCGGTGTTGTACGGGATCAGACGGGCGGGTCGCCGCCGGCTGCCCCTTTGTCAAACTCCTCTTGAGCGCCGAGATGAGCAGGCTCATGATCAACAGAAACACGAATTCCACAAACACATTCCAGTAATGCAAGGCGGAGAATTGAAACGCAAAGGATGTGACCGCCTCATCGGCAATGAGGCGCGTGATCAGCGATAACACGCAAAACAGCAACCCGCTCCTCCTGCCAACGAACCAGGCGACCAATGCGATGGGGATCAGGTAGAAGATGATCAGGGAGTAGTCGCCGGTGATGTAGTCCAGCCAGCCGAGTATCAGGAGCAGTACCAGGCTGATGACGTAAATGGTCGTTGCACTTCGGTTGGAGAAGAGCTTGTCGATGGTCGTGTGAAAGCGTGTGAACATGGGCCCGCTCCCGTGGACGGCGACGCCAATACAAAAAGGGGACATGAGTCCCCAGGGTAGTTAAAACTGGCGGGCGGCATGGGATTCGAACCCACGACCCCAGGCTTCGGAGGCCTGTACTCTATCCAACTGAGCTAACCGCCCGCACATGACCGTTTCGTTGCTGCAAAACGACCGTCCGATAAGATTTACACTAATTGCCCCCGCAACTCAAGCCAAAAATCTGTCAATTTGGCGCTTCGTTTGCTACACTTCCCGCTTGGTGTACAGGGGATGCCATGCAAGGGGCGAGAGGTTGTATGACAGAACATGGCCGCATCCGGGTCATCGGCCTTACGGGCGGCATTGCCACAGGCAAGAGCACGGTCGCCCGTTTTCTTGAGGAGCAGGGCGCCGTGGTGATCGACGCCGACGCCCTGTCACGCGAGGCGGTCCGGCCGGGGGGCGCCGCCCTGGAGCGGATTGCGGCCCTGTTCGGCCAGGAGATCCTTCTGCCGGACGGATGCCTCGACCGCAAGCGCCTCGGCCGGCTGGTGTTCGCCGACCCGGCCAAGCGCCGTAAGTTGGAGGAGATCACCCATCCCGCGATCAGGCGCCTGGCGGACGAGCGCATCAGCCGGCTTGCGGCGGAAGGCCGCCGGCTGGTCTTCTACATGGCGCCCCTCCTGATCGAGTCCGGCGCCGTTGACCGGGTGGATGAGGTGTGGGTGGTGACCGTACGGCCCGAGATCCAGCTTGAGCGCCTGATGAAGCGTAACGCCATCGAACGGGAAGAGGCCGGGCACATCATCGCCAGCCAGATGCCGTTGGCCGAGAAGGAGCGCTACGGTCGGATCGTGATCGATAACAGCGGCACCCCGGAGGAAACCCGGCGAATCGTGGCCCGGATCTGGGCGCGGGAGACAGGAAACAA
>DAIERH010000337.1 GCA_027346925.1 Geobacter sp. | reverse complement strand
GAGGGGTACGCCGACACCATGGCGCAGTTCGACCGGATCATCGGCCTGGAGCGGCTGCAATGCTTCCATTTCAACGATTCGAAAAAGGGTCTCGGCTCCCGCGTGGACCGGCACGAGCACATCGGCCAGGGGGCTCTGGGGCTGGAGCCGTTCCTCTTCATACTCAACGACGTTCGCTTTGCGAAGATTCCCAAGATCCTGGAGACCCCCAAGGGGGATAATGATGAGATGGATGCGGTGAATTTGGGGGTGTTGCGGGGGTTGGTGAAAGCATCGCGTGAGGTAGGGGCCTGGACGCCCCCGCTTTAGCGGCTGCGTGGGTTCAAGCTCCCCTTACATCGCTGTCAACGCTGACAACTCTCGCCACGGGATGATGGAGACGTTCGCGTTTACAAGTTCTTTCTCTCCGCCGTACACCAGCCAGGCCGGGCGCACCGGGTTTCCGGACAGATCGCACCACTTTTTCAGCGAAGCCAGAAAATCAGGCACGATGGTCTGGCCCGATTTTATCTCGACCGGTTTCAGGTTGATACCGTCGTCCAGCAACAGGTCAACCTCCAGGCCCTTACTGTCGCGCCAGAAGAAGAGATCGGGCTGCCGCCCCCTGTTGAACCTCCCCTTGAGAAATTCAGTCACCACGAGATTTTCGAACAACGCTCCCCGTTGGGCGTGGAAGGCAAGCTGTTCCTGCTCCCGTATGCCCAACAGCCAGGCGGCCAGACCGGTATCGAGGAAATAGAGCTTGGGGGTCTTGACGAGCCTTTTGTTGAAATTGGCGAAATGGGGGCGCAGCAGAAAGATGATGTAGCTCGCCTCCAGCACCGAGATCCAGGCGGCTGCGGTGTTGTGGGTGATGCCGCAGTCCGTGGAGAGGGATGAAAGGTTGAGCAGTTGTCCGGTGCGGGCCGCGCACATCCTGACAAAGCGCTGGAAAGCGGAAAGGTCGCGCACATTGATGAGCTGGCGCACGTCCCTTTCGATATAGGTATTGACGTAGCCGGCAAACCAGTCCTCCGGGAGCAGATCGCGGTCGTAGAGTGGCGGGTACATACCTCGCAGCATGAGGCGATTGGCCTCATCCGGAAGCTTGCCGGCAGAGTTCAACTCTTCCATGGCAAAGGGGAGCAGTTGAACCATCCCCGCCCGCCCGGCGAGGGACTGGGTAATACCGGACAGAAGGCCAAACTGCTGAGAGCCGGTCAGCACGTATTTTCCAGGAACCAACTGGTTGTCCACGAACCCCTGCAGGTAGGAGAAGAGTTGCGGCGCCCGCTGTGCCTCGTCGAGGATGAGGCCGTCGGGGTAATGGGAGAGCAGGCCACGCGGGTCGTTTTCGGCAAGCAGACGCGTATCCGGGTCTTCTAGGGTCAGGTACGGTTTATCGGGGAATGCGCTCCTGGCAAGGGTTGTCTTGCCCGACTGGCGCGGCCCGGTGATGGCGATGACCGGAAAGCCTTTTGCCAGGCGCAAGATGGTTGCGTGTGCCGTTCGTCTGATCATGGTAGGACTGTACCATGTCCGCACAAATTGTCAATTGTATTTACAATTTGTGCAAACTGTTCAAAGCTTGTTTGTGTAGTGATGGTATTCGCCTGACAGTTGCCTGATTTTTAAGTGGTGGGCATACCGCCCTTGAATGGATTAAAGATGAAGTTGTCCAGACAACATCTAATCCATCAAGGCGTCCTGTTCGATAAAATAATACTCGGCAAAGCGAGGCGAAATATCCAGGGCGATCCTTGCTGAACCGGCGTGAAACGCTTCAGCGCCTTCGTCAACCAGATCAAAAAAGCAATATTCTTGTTTCCTGTCCTCGATTTTTGAGTTTCTACAGCCGGTTCCGGCGAAGGCATCGATGTAGACCAAGCTGAAAGGCATGTTCTTGAGGGCGCTGGTGTAGGCAGTCAGGTAGCTGCTGACACGGGCCAGCTTCTCTTGTATCCAGTCGCCGCCGAATTTCTGAAGGTCAGCCATTGTTACCTCCACGTAAAAATCGTGCCCAGCATACAAACATGGACCCACTTATTAATA
>DAIERH010000336.1 GCA_027346925.1 Geobacter sp. | reverse complement strand
TTCTTCACGCCCGGCCTGGAGGCAAAGGCGCTCCAGCGGATGTCGCTTGAGACCGAATTTCGCAAGGCATTGGATCAAAAAGAGCTGACGGTCCATTACCAGCCAAAGGTAAGCCTGGAGTCCGGCGCCATCTGCGGGTTTGAGGCCTTGGTCCGCTGGAAGAGACTGGACGGCTGCATGGTGGCGCCGTCGGATTTCATCCCGTTGGCCGAGGAAACCGGCCTCATCGTTCCCCTGGGTGAATTCGTGCTGGACGCCGCCTGCGCACAACTCAGGCAGTGGCTTGATTGCGGCCATGGCGGTTTGACCATGGCGGTGAACATATCGGCACGCCAGTTCTGGTTCAACGATCTTCCCGAAACCATCCTCTCCGTCGTGGAGCGGCACGGGGTTGCGCCTGGATCGATAGAGCTTGAGTTGACCGAGAGCCTGCTGATGCACAACGTGGACAAGGCGATCACCACCCTGCGCCGTCTCAAGGAGATGGGCTTCCGCCTCGCGCTGGACGACTTCGGCACCGGCTACTCATCCCTCTATTATCTCAAGCGCTTCCCCATCGACACGCTCAAGATCGACCGCTCCTTTGTCGTGGACATCCCCGACAACAGCGACGACGTGGCGATTGCCGAATCCATCGTGTCACTGGCCAGGACCATGAAACTGGCCGTGACCGCCGAAGGCGTCGAAACGGCCGCCCAGCTCGCGTTCCTGAAACAGGTCGGGTGCGACAATTTCCAGGGCTATCTCTTCAGCCCCGCCAGGAGCGCGGCCGATATAGGGGAAATGCTTGCCAGCGGCGCATCCATGGATGTGGGCCGATGATCCGTTTCCCTTTCCGAATATTTGTGCTATAAGGAGATGGGTTGTATACGATATACAATTTGAGAGCCGTTTCAAGTGGAGTTTTTCTCCATGTATATTACTTTTTTCAAGGGGGCAGTTCATGAGTGAGATAGTTGATGTGTATGCCAGGGAGATCCTCGATTCCCGCGGTAATCCCACCCTGGAGGTGGAGGTGTTCCTGGAGTCCGGAGCCTTCGGGCGCGCCGCTGTTCCGTCCGGCGCATCAACCGGCGAGCGCGAGGCCCTGGAGCTGCGCGATGGCGACAAGTCCCGCTACCTGGGAAAAGGGGTGCTCAAGGCGGTTGACAACGTCAACAACCTGATCGCCGACGAACTGATCGGCATGGACGCCGACGACCAGGTCGGCATCGACATGAAGATGCTGGAGCTGGACGGCACCGAGTACAAGAGCAAGCTGGGCGCCAACGCCATCCTGGGCGTGTCCCTGGCAGTGGCCAAGGCTGCCGCCGACGAGGCGGGCCAGCCCCTGTACAAATACATCGGCGGGGCCGGAGCCCGCGAACTGCCGCTGCCCATGATGAACATCATCAACGGTGGCGCCCACGCCGACAACAACGTGGACATCCAGGAGTTCATGATCATGCCGGCCGGCGCGACCTGTTTCGCAGAGGCGCTGCGCATGGGTGCCGAGGTATTCCACGCCCTGAAGGGGGTACTCAAGTCCAGGGGTTACAACACCGCCGTGGGCGACGAGGGCGGCTTCGCCCCCAACCTCAAGTCCAATGAGGAGGCGCTTGAGGTGATCATGGAGGCCATCGAGAAGGCCGGCTACAAGCCGGGCACGGATGTCCTGCTGGCCCTGGACGTTGCCTCGTCGGAACTGTTCAAGGACGGCGTCTATACGCTGGAGAACGAGGCCACGCCGAAAAAGACCGCCGACCAGCTGATCGACTTCTATGAAAACCTGGTCAACAAATACCCGATCATCTCCATCGAGGATGGCATGGCCGAAAACGATTGGGACGGCTGGAAAAAGATGACCGACCGTTTGGGCAAGCGGATCCAGATCGTGGGGGACGACCTGTTCGTTACCAACCCCAAGATCCTGAGGGAAGGCATCCAGAAGGGGATTGCCAACTCGATCCTCATCAAGCTCAACCAGATCGGCACCCTGACCGAGACGCTCGAGGCGGTCGCGCTGGCCACGGGGCACGGCTACAGCGCCGTGATCTCTCACCGCTCGGGTGAG
>DAIERH010000335.1 GCA_027346925.1 Geobacter sp. | reverse complement strand
TGCGCATCGCCCTTTCGGGGGGAACCCATGCCCCTGGTATCGGCGAGATCGTCGAGGCGCTGGGGGTCGAAGAGGCTGTCCGTCGCGTTTCACGGGCGCGGGAGCACGCCTCGGCCCGCTGAAGGCGCTGGAATGCCCTGCTGCCCCGCTGGGAAGGCATGGAAAAACTTTGTTTGATCGCAGACGGTGATTGCAAAATTTTATAAAAACTGCTATAAAACCCATTAAAAAATATAGGTTTTTCTGTATATATGGTGTCACGACTCTAACGAGAGGCGAATACTGATGAAAACTCTTTGGAACTATTATCTTAATCTTTCCATCAAATTCCGTCTGAGCGTGTTGTGTGTCTGTTACAGTTTGTGCATCCTTGCCGCGGGTTTTACCGCACAATTCGAGTCGCCGCTGATCAAATACGGTTCCACGGCTCTGTTCATTGTCCTGGGTGCGACCTTCGGCTGGGCCAACATCTGGTCGATCAACCGGCCAATCCAGCGGGCCATCGCCTATCTGCAGACCATGGCCGGCGGCGATCTGAGCGAGGATATCGCCATCCTCCGGAGGAACGAATTCAGCAGGATGCTCGGCGCCATGAAAGAGTTGCAGGACTCCATGCGCACCATGATAGCGGGGATGCAGGGGACAGCGGCCCATCTGACATCCGCCTCCGAGATGTTGAGCACCACCTCGTCGCAGATCGCCGACGGCACCGAGAACGCTTCTGAACAATCCAACGCCATCAGCACGGCGGTGGATGAAATGGCATCCGTGAGCGCCACCATATCCCACAGTTGCCAGGAGATGTCGGAGAAGGCCGCCGGAACCAGCAACGCCACCAGAAGCGGGGAAGAGACGATCATCAGCATGACCTCCATGATGAGCGAGATCGAACGGATGGTGATCGGCACCATGGAGGCGGTCAAGGCCCTGGGCGCCAACTCGGAACGGATCGGCGACATTGTCGTCGCCATCGGTGATATCGCCGACCAGACCAACCTGCTCGCCCTCAACGCCGCCATCGAGGCCGCCAGGGCCGGCGATCAGGGGCGGGGCTTCGCGGTCGTGGCCGACGAGGTCCGCAGCCTTGCCGAGCGGACGACCTCCGCAACGCGTGAGGTCCAGTCCATCATCGCCTCCCTGCAGGGGGACGTCAAGAACGTGGTCGGTTCGATGGAACAGAGCGCCAACAGCGTCCGCAGCGGTGCAAAGGACGTACAACTCTCCAGCCAGGCGATCGGAACCATCAAGCAGCATATCGTACCGTTGATCGACCACGTCTCCCAGGTGGCCACGGCCGCAGAGGAGCAGTCGGCCACCAGCCACAGCATTACCGAGAGTATGCGCCACATCTCGGAGGTGATTCACGACGCCGCCAGCGGTGCCCATCGGACCGAGCAGGCCGCCACGGAACTTGCCCGTTCGGCTCACGAACTGCAGCAAATGGTGAATCGTTTCAAGCTGACGCGATAGTCCGGCGTTGGCCCCGGTTGCAGAGGGGAATACAAACAAAAAGGGATGGGTCAAGCGACCCATCCCTTTTTGTTTGATGTCTGATGCAATCCCGATGGGATCAGGACGCCAGGGCCGCGTGGGCAGCCGCCAGCCGGGCGATGGGTACCCGGAAGGGTGAACAGGAGACGTAATCCAGCCCGATATTGTGGCAGAATATGACCGAAGCCGGATCGCCGCCATGCTCGCCGCAGATGCCGAGCTTAATCTTCGGACGCGTGGAGCGTCCCAGTTCGCAGGCCATCTTGACCAGCTTGCCGACGCCGTTCTGATCGAGCGATACAAAGGGATCCTCCGGCAGGATGCCGTTGTCCACGTAGAACGGCAGGAACTTGCCGGCGTCGTCACGGGAGAGGCCAAAGGTAGTCTGGGTCAGGTCGTTGGTGCCGAACGAGAAGAATTCCGCCTCGTTCGCGATCTCGTCGGCGGTCAGTGTGAACCGTTTCTCAGGTCGCTTGACATCACTCACTTGCAGAGCGAAAAAAACAAATTCGGCCGGAGTCACTGAAGGGGCCTCGCGCCGAGCCAGGGTCACGAGGCAGAACTTGTACGACTTGTGAACGG
>DAIERH010000334.1 GCA_027346925.1 Geobacter sp. | reverse complement strand
AGCTCGCCGAGATCCTCTTGTTTGAGGCCGGCGGTGAATCTGGCCATTGCCCGTTGTGCCACCTCGGTCAAAGGACACTCCATATCCTTACCTTTTGTGGTGAGACGTATCTGGTAAGCCCGTCGGTCCTGGGGGTGGGGGTGGCGCTCCACCAAGCCGATCTTTTCCAACCGGTCGATCAGCCCCCCCACCGTGGTACGGTCCACCTGGCTCTTGTCTGACAGTTCCACCTGGGTCAAGCCGTCCTGTTGCCAGAGGAAGCCCATCAAGGCGAACTGGGGCGGGGTTATGTCGTAGGATTCCAGCTCTTCCTTGAACAGGGCCCAGGCCCGTTGATAGGCCTTTGCCAGCAGGAAACCGACACTTTTTTCTATGTCGTACATATACGCTACCCCTCATGAGCAGAGATCTGATCATTATGCATATAGTCAGTATGCTGTCAATATACCAGTTTCCGAAAAACCGTTTACAACATCCACCCTTTTGCATATCATGTCTCCCCATGTCCGGTCAGGAAACAATCAGCATCCGCCCCATGTGCGAGTCCGATCTGGACGCTGTCCTGGCCATCGAGCATGCCTCGTTTCCGGCACCCTGGCGGCGTGAACACTTCCTGCACGAACTGGTCGCACCCCACGCGTTTCCCTTCGTGGCCGCTGCGGACGGAGAGGTTGCCGGCTATGTCTGCCTGATGTCGCTGTTCGATGAGGCCCAGATACTGGATATCGCGGTTGACCCTCGGCAGCGGGGGAGGGGGATCGCACGGCAGCTGATGGAGCACGCTTTCAAGGTTGCCCGGATGCAGGGGGCCGAGTTCATGGCCCTGGAGGTGCGGGCCTCCAATATGGCTGCCATCACCCTCTATGAACGGCTCGGGTTTGTCCGCACCGGCGTGCGGCGGGGATATTACGAGGGGAAAGAGGACGCTGTGCTGATGGAAAAATCCTTGCTAGGAGACAGTTAGATGCAGTTCACCGCCATGATCCTTGCCAATGCCGAGGTTTCCCCCGGCTACTGGCGCATGCGCATGACCGCGCCGCCGGAATTCGCGGCCGCCCAACCCGGCCAGTTCGTGATGGTGCGGGTAAATAGTGCCATTGACCCGCTGCTCAGGCGCCCTTTCGGTATATTCGATGTGGGTATCCATACCCCGGCCCATACCGGCGCCACTCCCCAGCCCTGCCTGGAGATGCTCTACCGGGTGGTGGGAAAGGGGACCGCCATGCTGTCCTCCCTGCACGAGACCGACCTGCTTGACATCCTGGGACCCTTGGGCAAGGGGTTCGACCTGGGTGTTCCCGGCGAGGAAAAGCTGATCGTGGGGGGCGGGGTCGGACTTGCTCCCCTGTACTTCCTGGCCAGGGAACTGGTGAAGCGTTCTCCGGTCAGGCTCTTCGCCGGTGGCCGCACCCGCGACGACATCCTCTGCATCACCGAGTTCGAACGCCTGGGGGTGGAGTGCTACGTGGCCACCGAGGACGGCTCCCTGGGGGAGCGGGGCTTGGTGACCCAGGTGCTGGAGCAGCGTCTGGATGCGCTGAACAGCAGGGGGGCGCTCTTCGCCTGCGGCCCCCACGGCATGCTGGGGGCCGTGGCCGCCATCGGGGCGCAACGGAACATCCCCTGCCAGGTCTCCCTGGAAGGGTACATGGCTTGCGGCATGGGGGCCTGTCTGGGGTGTGTCACCCCAGGCAGGGATCATGCGCCCGAAACCCCGGATTTCCGCTGCGTCTGCACCGACGGCCCGGTCTTTGACGGCCTTGAACTGAAATGGGGGGCCTGACCATGAAACCTGACATGTCAGTCGAGATAGCGGGACTCAAGCTGCGCAACCCGGTCATGACCGCCTCGGGCACCTTCGGCTATGGCCAGGAGTTTGCCGAATACGTGGACCTGGAGCGGATCGGCGCCTTTGTCACCAAGGGTCTCTCCCTCAAGCCCAAGGCCGGGAACCCGACCCCGCGCATCGTGGAGACGCCGGGCGGCATGCTGAACGCCATCGGCCTGCAGAACGTGGGCATCGACGCCTTTATCGCGAAAAAGGTCCCCTTCATGCGTTCGGTAAACACCCCGGCAATT
>DAIERH010000333.1 GCA_027346925.1 Geobacter sp. | reverse complement strand
GCTCGGCGGCCGGCAGTTCCGGGATCACGTCGTACACTGTCTGCACATAGTCGGTGTCCTTGAAGGACTTGACCATGAACAGGGCGGAGGAGTCGGACTGGTTGAGGATGTACTCAAGTTCGGCCGACTTGTAGCTGGTGTTGATGGTGACCAGGATGGCGCCGATCTTGGCCGTTGCGAACTGCAGGATGACCCACTCGGGCACATTGTAGGCCCAGATGGAGACGTTGTCCCCCTTTTTGACCCCCAACTTCAGCAGACCCTTGGCCACTCGGCGGCAGACCTCGTTGAATTCGCGGTAGGTGTAACGCAGGCCGCGCTCGTGATACACCAGGGCCTCGTTGTCGGGATAACGCCACGCCATATCGTCAAGAAGCGCTCCGACCGTGTGGGTAATCTGCTTTGACATAGCCACCTCCGCACTAAACTGAGTTTGATGGTATTAAATGACAAACTGATTGATTTTAAAGAGATAGTTACATAGCGCAGCCGAATGGTCAAAGTCAAGCGGCAAAAGGGTCGGAGGGTGAGATTGTTAGAGGGGCTAAGACGCCGCGGCCAGCATCTCGGCCGCGTGGGACAGGGCCGACTCGGTGATGGTCGCGCCGGCCAGCATGCGGGCCACCTCGCGGGTGCGCTCCGCCTCGGCGAGCAGTTCCACACCGGTGGAGGTCCGGCCGTCAGCCACCCGCTTTTCCACCCGCAGGTGCTGGTCCGCGAAGACCGCCACCTGGGGGAGATGGGTGATGCACAGCACCTGCTGGCGGCCTGCAACGTTCTTCAGTTTTCGGCCCACCAGTTCGGAGGTGGCACCGCCGATGCCGCTGTCCACCTCATCGAATACCAGGGTGGGGACGTCACTCTCCGGCAATACCTGTTTGACGGCCAGCATCAGGCGCGAGAGTTCGCCGCCGGATGCGATCCTGGCCAAGGGCCGGGGCGGCTCGCCCGGATTGGGGGAAAAGAGGAACTCGATCCGCTCGAAGCCGGTAGTGCGCGGCTCGGCCAGCGGCTCAAGCGAGATCTCGAACACGGCGTGCTTCATGGCCACCTGGTGCGCTTCCGCCTCCAAGGCCTTTTTCAGGGCAGCCGCGGCCTTGGTGCGGCGGCTGGTCAGTTCGGCGCCTGCCCGGCGTACCTCCAGCGTCAGCCGCTCACGTTCCGCATCAAGCTCCGCCCGGTCCTGCTCACGTCCGCGCAGCTGCTCCAGTTCGGCATCGATATCCCGCTTATACGACAGGATCTCCCCTATGGTGGCGCCGTACTTCTTCTTGAGGCGGCCGATCCGGTCGAGACGGTCATCGGCCTGTTGCAGGGCGACCGGGTCGGCCTCAATGCGGGAGGCATAGTCGCGCAGGCTGATGGCGGCATCTTCCAGTTGCAGGTAGGCACTGTCCAGGGTGGCGGCCACCATGGACAGGCGATGGTCGATCGCGCCCAGATCGGTAATTGAGGCGGCAATCCGGCGCAGCTGCCCGAGCAGGGCGCCGTCACCGCCGTAGAGACGCTCGAATGCCTCGGCGCTGGTGGTGCCCAGCCTTTCGGCTCCGGCCAGCACCTGGCGGCGCTCCTCCAACTCCTCCTCCTCGCCTGCTTGTAACTCGGCCAACCCGATCTCATCGGATTGAAACGCCAGCAGGTCCAGCCTGCGGGCCGCCTCGCGCTCCTCATGATCCAGCCGGTCCAGATGTTCCCGGACGGCGTGGAGTTGTCCGCAGATGGCCGCGAATTCCTGACGCAGTGCCGTGCTCCCGGCAAAGGCATCCAGCAGGACCAGGTGGTTTTCAGGCCTGAGCAGGGTCTGGGATTCGTGCTGGCCGTAGATATTGATCAGCCGGCGGGAGATGTCGGTGAGGAGCGTCAGGGTGGCCATGCCGCCGTTGATGAAGATGCGGTTCTTCCCGGAACGGGAGATGGATCGTTTGACCAGCAGTTCGTTGCCCGCCTCCAGGCCCGCCTCCTCCAACTGCTGCCTGATCCGGGGCAACAGGGAGATGTCGAAGATCGCCTCGACCGTTGCCTCGTCATGGCCGGTGCGGATCAGGTCGCTGTTCGCCCTGGCCCCCATGATCAGCCCTACGGCGTCGATGAT
>DAIERH010000332.1 GCA_027346925.1 Geobacter sp. | reverse complement strand
ACCAGGTGCTCTGGCTGGACGGCAGGGAGCGGCGTTACATCGAGGAGGTGGGGGCCATGAATATGTTCTTCGCCTATGGCGACAGGATCGTCACCACCCCCCTGACCGGCTCGATCCTCTCGGGCGTGACCCGCGATTCGGTCCTGAAGCTGGCCCCGACCCTGGGCTACCAGGTGGAGGAGCGCCAGATCGATGTGAACGACCTCTTTGCCGACATCAAGGACGGCAAGGTGACCGAGGCCTTCGGCAGCGGTACGGCCGCCGTGATCACGCCGGTGGGCAAACTGTGCTACAAGAACGAATGCATCCAGCTTACCGGCGGCAAGGTCGGCCAGGTCACCCAGAAGCTGTACGACACCCTGACCGGCATCCAGACAGGAATGCTGAGGGACGAGTTCGGCTGGGTCAGGTTCGTGGGATAAATCATGTAGGGGCGGCCCCGCGTGGCCGCCCTGTCACGGCAACCGACAGACGCTCAACCGCAAGGCGGGTAACCACATGGGGTTGCCCCTACGGACAGGCCATGACACAAAAAAAGACAGCCAAAAACACCCCCGCCCCCAACAAGCTCTGCACCTCCTGCCGCAGAACCTGCAAGCAGGCAGCCAACGCGGTGGTCGCCTCCTGCCCCCGCTACTACCCCTTCAAACGCACCGCCGGCAAGCAAAAGCCCGAATTCACCTGGAAGCAGATGGACCTGGGGCTCTGAGCGCCGCCTGTTCCCATATCCCGGCTATCGACACCGCGTGCTGTACCGGCTGCGGCCGTTGCGTGGCAGCCTGCCCGTTGCGCCTCATCTCCCTCGAAGTGCACGGCTTCCGCAAGGAGGCCGTAATGGGTCGGCCGGAACAATGCGACCGTTGCGGACGCTGCACGGAAAGCTGCCCGGTGGGGGCGATCACCCCCTGATTTTTTCCCCTTGCCTTCCCCGAAACCCCTGTGCTATAAGGTAATGCTTTTAAATTCGCACGCCCCGAACAGAACCGGCGGTGTCCTTGTGTCGCGTGCAGGGATTTTACGGGGCGGAGGCAAAACCAAAGGAGAAGAGCGTATGTCAAGTATCAGCATGAAGGAACTGCTGGAGGCCGGCGTCCACTTCGGTCACCAGACCAAGCGCTGGAACCCCAAGATGAAACCGTACATCTTCGGGGCCCGTAACGGGATCTACATCATCGACCTGCAGAAGACCGTCCGTTATTTCAAATCAGCCTACAACTTTGTCAAGGAATCGGTCCAGGACGGCAGTACCGTCCTGTTCGTCGGCACCAAGAAACAGGCCCAGGACTCGGTGGCCGAAGAGGCCAGCCGCTGCGGCATGTACTACGTCAACCAGCGCTGGCTGGGGGGCATGCTGACCAACTTCGCGACGGTAAAGCAGAGCATCGACCGCCTGAAGCGCATCGACGCCATGTTCGAGGACGGCACCATCGAGGCCTACACCAAGAAGGAAGCCCTCAAGATGGACAAGGAGCGGGAGAAACTGCAGAAGACCCTGGGCGGCATCAAGGGTATGGGCAAGCTCCCCAGTCTGCTGTTCGTGATCGACCCCAAGAACGAGGAGATCGCCGTCCAGGAGGCCAACAAGCTGGGCATCCCGGTGGTGGCCATCGTGGACACCAACTGCGACCCCGATCCCATCGACCACGTCATTCCCGGCAACGACGACGCCATCCGCGCCATCAGGCTTCTCTCCTCCAAGATCGCCGATGCGGTCATCGAAGGTGCCCAGGCGCGAAACAGCGCCCTGCAGGCCGACACCGAGGGCACCGAGGAGTTCGGCGCCGAGGTGGTCGAGGAAGAGCCGGCCGAGTAACCCGGGGCAACCGCTGTCCCCGATGCAGCAACCAAACACTTAGATCCCCGCCAAGCGGGGGAGGAGGATAGAATGGCCGTAACAGCAGCACAGATCAACGAACTGAGAAAATCCACCGGCGCCGGCATGCTGGACTGCAAAAAAGCGCTGGAAGAAACCAACGGCGATTTCGAGAAAGCAGTCGATTTCCTGCGCAAGAAGGGACTGGCCGCCGCCGCCAAGAAGGCTGGCCGGGCAGCCACCGAGGGTGCCGTCGGCACCTACATCCATGCCGGCGGCAAGATCGGC
>DAIERH010000331.1 GCA_027346925.1 Geobacter sp. | reverse complement strand
CCTTACCTCATATTCTCTCAAGGCGGTCAATGACAAATGCCGAAGTGTCGGTATGAACGGCTACCTATCCAAGCCGGTGTCGGACAATGGCCTGAGGCAGCTTTTCGCGGGGCTGCGCGGAAACAGTGCGTATCCACGGGAAGGTACGGGCGGCTCGGAGGGCGTGGGCGAACTCCCGTTGCTCGATGTGAAGGGAAGTCTCGGCAACCTGGGAGGGGATCAGGAACTCTATCGCGAAATAGTGGACATGTTCGTGGAGAGCGCCCCGGAGATCATCGGGGGACTCATCGCGGCGCTTGATTCGGGAGATGCTGCCCTGGCGGAACGGCATGCCCACAACCTGAAAGGCATGGCCGCCAATATCGGCGCGCAGCGCCTTGCGGAGCTTGCCCGGGTTATTCAGGTCTCAGTCCGCACGGCTCGGAAGGGGGAGTATCACGCCTGGATACTGCGCCTGCGGGACGAGTTCGAAAGCCTGACAGCCGCGTTTGCTGCCGCTGGCGAGACGCTTGCGTCATGATGGCCCAGGTCTCCTGTCCCATGTGCGGCGCCCAGGAATGATGTGATGGAGCACTTTTCGTATTCAACGCACCCCACGGGCATCCCGGCGATCCTCAAGGACAGGGAGTTCAACCGTTTCAGTGTCTTCATCTACGAAGAGGTTGGCATCAAAATGCCGCCGGCCAAGAAGACCATGCTGGAGGCCCGCCTCCAAAAGCGTCTCAAGGCCTTGGGGATCGGGACCTTCGAGGCGTATGCCGACTATGTGTTCAGTTCCGAGGGGCAGCGTGAGGAACTGGTCCACCTGATCGATGTGGTCACGACCAACAAGACCGATTTCTTCCGCGAACCGGCCCATTTCGAGTATCTGGTCAAAACAGCCGTTCCATCGCTGATCGACGCCCACGAGGCTGGTTTCAGATCGCCTCTCAAGGTCTGGAGCGCCGGTTGTTCCACCGGAGAAGAACCCTATACCCTGGCCATGGTGTTGTCGGAGTTTGGCGAGGCCCATCCCGGATTTCACTCGTCCATCCTGGCGACGGACATCTCGACGGAGGTGCTTTCCAAGTCGCGTAACGCCATCTATGCGGAAGACCGCGTGGATCCCATCCCCCTGCACCTGAAGAAAAAGTATCTCCTGAAGAGCAGGGACCGGAACAAGGGGTTGGTGCGCATCGTTCCCCGACTTCGCTCCATGGTTCAGTTCCGGCGCCTGAACTTCATGGAGGAGTTCGCCATGCCCGAGCAGATGGACATCATCTTTTGCCGCAACGTGATCATCTATTTCGACAAGCAGACCCAGGAGCGCCTTTTGAACAGGTTCTGGCGTCAACTTGTTCGCGGCGGTTTTTTGTTTCTGGGGCATTCCGAGACCCTGAACGGGCTTGATGTGCCGCTGGCCCCGGTTGCATCGACCGTGTACCGCAAACAATGAAGAACCTGGTGGATTCACGGCTGGCCATGGTCTATCTCAAGCCGGGTGAGTTCTTTGTCTCGAGGACACCGGCGCTGGTTTCAACGGTGCTCGGTTCCTGCGTCTCGGTCACCCTCTTTTCCCCCGCAGCCCGCATGGGGGCCATGTGCCACGCCCTGCTTCCCAGCGGTACGGATCATGACCCGCTCCGCTACGTGGACAGGGCCGTGGGTTTCATATACGTCAAATTGGCCGCCATCAGCGGCCAGTCAGGCGGATTCGAGGCCAAACTTTTCGGTGGAGCGAATGTGCTCGTTTCGGGGGGAAGCAGGGGAACGTCGGCATCGGTGGGAAGCCAGAACGTTGTGGCCGCAATGGGGGCCATCGAGAAACTGGGACTCAAGCTGATCTCTTTCGATACCGGCGGCGAGCAGGGCAGAAAGATATTTTTTTATTCCGGAACCGGCGAGGTCTATCTGCGCCCGGTGAAGAAAAGCGTGAAATGAGGGGTTGGGGATCGGGAATCAGGTTGGCTCCAGCCCCCAGGCCCCAGTTGGAGCACTTCGATGACCGCCAAAATAAAGGTTCTGATAGTCGATGATTCCGCGTTGGTCAGGCAGACGCTGACCGAGATACTCTCCTCCGATCCTCAGATAGAGGTCATGGCCGCCGCGTCCGATCCATTCGTGGCCGCCGAGC
>DAIERH010000330.1 GCA_027346925.1 Geobacter sp. | reverse complement strand
AGCAAATATTAGAAGCCATAAGCCCCAAATATCCTGTTTGATATAGGAATTTTTAATTTCAAATATGTTTGGCAACATGCTATTTCCTATCGAACCTGTATATCGGCGATTGCCTTACCTCTTCCGTATCCCCGCCAGTGACACAATACGATTCTTGAAATCCCCATACTCGTCACCACTTGCCTGAACAAGATCGGAAAGCCGGTAGAAGCGGTTTGTGGAGGGAGATTCCTTGCGGGCCATCTGTACATCGTAGCGATCCACGTTCACCACGGTCCAGCATTCTGTAAAACCTTTGATTCTGGCCTTCTGGTGGCTTTTTTCCGCTTCTCCGATCCGGTTGTGGATGTTGGAGAAATCCGTACCCCCCTTGACCTCGATGGCGATGATATTGCGGTAGCTGTCGTTGTCCATCTCTTCCCGGATGATGATGTCCGGATCGGGCGCAAACTCGATGAGCACCTTCCTGCCGGCAGCGTTCCTGATCTCGATCCGGCTGGTGTCCGAGGAAGTGACCGATTTCTTGACTATATGATGGATAGCATCGAAGACCTTGACGATGGCCGCCGTCCCTTTTCTCACGTTCGCACCGCCACGCAGTTGCGGTCCCAGTGTCAAGAGTGTCAGGTCGTCCAGGATGCCACGACTGATTCGCTCTGGCCCGATACCCTCCATCAGCGCGCAGGTACTGCCGATCAAAGCCTCGCAAAACAGAGGGAGGCTGTCCCGGCACCCTTTCGGAATCAGCCTTTTATCCTCCATCATCTTAAAGCGTGATGCCCCGGTAGCGCTTGTGTAAAACTCTTTCTGGCTGAAACCGAGAAGGAGCCGGTAATAACCGAGCAAGGAAGGAGACGTGGTCAAGATGGCGGGAACCGGAAAGACCAGTTCGCCTCTCAGCCCGTGTCGCGCAAGGGATGCCAGGGCTTTGTTGGGAACAAATTTGGCCAACTCCTTGTCGATGAGGCGAATGTCCATTCCCTCGACGGTTGCACACAGTGCCTCCTGGAGATACAGGCCACGCATCTGAGCGAGGGCATAGGAAAAGTCGATTTGCAGGTTCGGTACGGGGATATTGAATGAAATCCCATCAGCCATTCACCACCTCCAGTTTCATCTTCTTCCCTTCATGCGCACTAAGCCGTGTCGCGGCCAGTTTAACATATTCAGGGTTTAGTTCGATTCCGACAAAGTGTCGGTCGTTTTCCTGACATACCATGCCAACGGTGCCCGAGCCAAAGAAAGGGTCGAGAACAGTATCACACGGTTTTGTCGAGGCCAGGATGCACGGTTCAATGAGTTGGGTGGGGAACGTGGCGTAATGCGCCCATGGGGTGGGCTGGGTATTGACGGACCATACCGAACGGCGGTTCTTACGACTGCCGTCCGCCGCCGGTTCACGTATGGCATTGTGGTCATAGAAGTACTGTTCGTTCTTGGAGAGGAGAAACAGGTACTCGTGGGAGCGAGTGGGGCGGTCCTTGACGCTTTCCGGCATGGCGTTCGGTTTATTCCAGACGATGTCGCTGCGCAGGTACCATCCGTCGTCCTGAAGGGCAAAGGCCAGTCGCCAGGGGATGCCGAGCAGGTCCTTCGGTTTCAGTCCATCAGGCGTGTCGGGACGTATAGACATAGCCCGTGCCGGATTCTTCTTGTCAGGCGCCCGGTAGCCTCTGTTGCCGCTGGTATAGCCGTCGCCGATGTTGAGCCAGAGGGTGCCGTTCGGTTTTAAAACCCTGCGGACCTCCGAGAAGACCATCACAAGCTTGTTGATGAACTGATGCAGGGATTCTTCCAGGCCGATCTGGCCGTCATGACCATAATCGCGTAAACCCCAATAGGGAGGCGATGTGATGGCGCATTGTACCGACTCGCTGGGCAATATGCTCAGGGCATGCAGGGCGTCACCCTCCAATAGAAGAGAATCGTCCATCTCTATGGGAGCGGGATGATGCACCTTGTAAACCTTCATGATAATTACCTCAAGCCTCCAGTAGGATGTCTGCTGGCTAACCATACCACGAAACTGTGACCGAATACGTCATTAACTTAGTTCACCTATACCAACAGCCTCCCGTCATCGATAATCACCTGCTCGCTCCCGTCCGCCAGAATGGCCGTGAGGGTCGGATGGTAG
>DAIERH010000032.1 GCA_027346925.1 Geobacter sp. | reverse complement strand
CGGGGTCGATGACCCGGCCGGCCGCACAAGGGGGGTAGCGGAACCGGCACCAACGGAGCAGCAACTGCTGCAGACTGTTCCAGACAAGTACTTTCGTCTGCTGCTCAAACATCGCCCGGTGGTCCCGGCCGGGAGCGACGGCCTGTTCGACCTGCAACTGTCCGGCCATGTCCACCAGGGGCAGATATTCCCGTTCAACCTTCTGGTTCGCCTGCAATACCCCATTCCCTGCGGTACCACTGAAACCAAGGGGCATTCCCTCATCCACGTCAGCCGGGGAACCGGCACCTGGGGACCTCCCGTGCGCGTCCTGGCCCCTCCCGAGGTGACCGTCATCGACATCGTTCGCCCGAAGTCGCAGGGGCATCCCCTTGTGGGTGCCCGCCTTTAGCCGGCACGCCCGAAAGGGCGACCACAAGGGTTCGCCCCTACATAATCGACATCGTCAATGTTTGAGGTAATACGCAACCGCGCGGTTGTGCTCGTCGAGGGTACGGGAAAACTGGTGGGTGCCGTCCTGGCGGGCGACGAAATAGAGGTAGTTGGTGCTGGCAGGGTGCAGGGCCGCCCGCAGGGCCTCGCTGCCGGGGTTGCCGATGGGACCGGGGGGCAGACCCGTGACCAGGTAGGTATTGTAGGGGGAGCGGCGCCCGATATCGGCCCTGGTCACCTTGCCGCCAAAGGCGCGCACCCCGTAGACCGCCGTGGGATCGCTCTGCAACGGCATCCCCAGCCTCAGGCGGTTGCAGAACACCGAGGCGATCAGCGGCTTTTCGTCTGCCGCCACCGCCTCCTTCTCGATGATCGAGGCCAGGATGACGACCTCGCGCCGGCTGCGTCCACCGGCCTCCTCCCCGCACGTGAGCCCGGCATACGCCTTGTTGAACCGTTCCACCATCTGGCCGATCAATTGTTCCTCGTTGCTGTTGGCCGCCAGGTTGTAGGTGGCAGGAAAGAGATACCCCTCCACGCTGTCCCCCTGGATATGCAGCCGCGCCAGCAGGTCCGGGTCGCGGCAGGCCTTAAGAAAGGCGTCCTTGCTGAAATACCCCTTCTCTTCCAGCAGTTCGGCGGCCTGGTAGATGGAGTACCCCTCCGGCAGGACGAAGCGCCGGTAATCCACGTCACCTGTCGCCAGTTTGCGCAGGATCCGGGCCGGCGTCATGGCGTCGGTCAGGCGGTAGTCGCCCGCCTTGAGCCGCCGGGCCTGGCCGCGCAACCGCGCCACCAGGATGAAGTGCCAGGGGCTGCGGATGATGCCGGCGGTCTTCAGCTCCTGGGCCAACTTTCTGATGCCGGTGCCGGCGGGAAACGAGACATCGTGCACGATCGAGCCGCTGCCGGGTGGTACGAACAGGCAAAACAGGTACCAACCCAACAGGAGCAGCAGACAGGCGCGGACAAGGGAAATTGTGATGGTTTTGGGAGTGGGATTGAACGGAAGCATCGGAAAGATTATGGTCCAGGCCACGTCAGAAATCAAGAGCTTTGCAGGCGCCTGAAGACAAGGCCGTCATTTCCCCCCGCACTCCCCCGGTGTGGCGTCACGACCGCACCGGCATGAGCAGGTCCCCCCCCGCGCCTTGTCAAAGGCTTCCCGTCCCTCTTTCCAGGCCAGCCAGGCTATCAGCAGCGCGCCAAGGGAGTCGAGGCTGCCGATGCCGGTCAGGGAAAAACCGACACTCGCCAGCAACAGGACCAGCGACAGGTACACGCAGGCCTTCGAACAGGCGGCATCGGCCAGGATTGCCGGGGAGTTCAGCGCCTTGCCGATCCTGGTCTTGTGGTGGATCAAGAGCCACATGAACGAGATGGATACCAGTGAGACAACGATTCCCCAGAAGGTCGTCGTCGGCCGGTGCCGCAGAATCAGGTTCAGGAACGCAGTTACGGTCAGGCCGGCCGTCAGGAGGTAGAAGGCCCCGCCGGTGATTCGAAGCGCCCGCTGCTCGAAGACGTCCCGCGTCACACCGTTGTTCTGCCTGATGCGACGGATCATGTGCCAGACGCCCACCGCCGAGATGACCTCTATGAATGAATCGACCCCGAAACCGAAGAGGGCCAGGGTCTCGTCGGCAGCCCCCAGCGCCATGGAGACGATCCCCTCCACCAGATTGTACCCAATGGTGATCACTGCCAGCAGATTGGCCCGGTCAAGAAGCTTGTCCGGCGTGATCTTTCCCCAGTGGGGCCGTCGTATCCCGCTGCCGGAGCCGAGGTTCATTGTTTCTCTCCTTTATTGTATGCATCCGCATGAACCGGATAAAGACTAGTAACCGTCCGGCAACCATCTGTCAAGCCTGATCGGCGGTTTTCCGTCATGGTGCGGCGAGGGTCCGAGGGCGAGCTTGACTTCCACGGCCAGAGTTGCTACAAGACCAGCACCATCCATACAGCTTCCCGAGGCTCTGAATGACCACCGTTTTATGGCCAAAATGCAAGGGATTTGCCCAAAATGCAGCCATCAGGCGGCATCTGTCGTCGCAGGAGGAACAGAGCGTGACCCGGCCGGAAACGAGCTACCCCGAGCAGATCAACCTCCCCTTCAACTTCTCCTTTATCAAGGACTCTTTCGAGTTGCGCCACCCATCGGATCAGGAACCGGAAGGGACCGGCTTCTGGGCCATCATCCAGGGCAACGGCGTGGTGCTGGTTCAGGCCGACGACGGCCTTAGCCTGCCGGAAGGGGACCTGCCTGCGGGCTTGACGCCGCACCACCCTCCCCTCTGCATCGGGCTATGGAAAGGGAGGCCGCTGCGCGCCTGTACGGTCAGCACGAAGCTGGCCCTGGAGCCCCCGTTTGCGGCCGAACCGTTCAATGCCACCGAACAGCGGCTGGACTTTCCGACCCTGACCCTGGCCGGGCTGGCCAAGCAGATACTGCACTGGGAACAGCAGAGCCGCCACTGCTCCCGCTGCGGTGCGGAGACGGAGCGTATCCCGGGCACATGGGGCAAGCGCTGTACCGGCTGCGCGAGCGAACACTACCCCCACATCCATCCCTGCGCCATTGTCCTGGTCAAGCGGAACGACCAGGTACTTCTCACCCGCAAGGCGGAATGGCCTGCGGGCAGGTACAGCCTGGTGGCGGGTTTCGTCGACTTCGGCGAATCCCTGGAGGAGTGCGCCATACGCGAGGTCAGGGAGGAAACCGGGATAGAGATCGAGAACGTCCGTTACGTGGGGAGCCAGAACTGGCCCTTCCCTGCCCAGCTCATGGCCGGATTCGTGGCCGACTATGCCGGCGGCGAGATCACCGTGGATACGACCGAACTGGAGGATGCGCGCTGGTTCGCCGTTGATGCCCTCCCCCTGCTCCCGCCCAGGCGCAGCATCGCACGCCACATCATCGACACCTTTGCCCGCTGAAGCCTTGACGCCACGTCGCGTCCCCGCCAGGGCTCGGGCGGCGTGGAGGCAGCAGGTGCCGGGGCCGTCCCCTCTCGCAAAAAACAAGGGCATCCGGAACAACGGATGCCCTTGGCGCGTCTCATTTTTCCCAAAGATCTACTTCACCAGCATCCCCATCAAGCCATGTCCCTCCACCACTAGTCCGGTCGCTCGGGCCTGCTGCTCGTCGTAGGCAACAGCGCCGTTCCCCCGTCCTTCTTCGCCCCGATAGATGACGAACGGCACCGGTTCGGCGGTGTGGGTCATCAGGCTGACCGGCGTGGGGTGGTCGGGGGAGCAGAGGATGGCATAGTCGCCGAATTTCTTGATACCTTCCAGCACCGTACCCACCACCTGACGGTCGAAATCCTCGATGGCCTGGATCTTGTGCCGCATGTTGCCGGAGTGGGAGGCCTCGTCCGGCGCCTCTACATGGACATAGACGAAGTCATGCCCCTCCAGCGCGGCCAGGGCCGCACGGGCCTTGCCCAGGTAGTTGGTGTCGATGTAGCCGGTGGCCCCCTCCACGTCGATCACGTCCAGACCGGCGCAACGGCCTATCCCCTTGATCAGGTCCACGGCCGAGATGACCGCGCCGGAGAGGCCAAATTTGTCTCGAAAGCTATCGATCCTGGGGGTCTTGCCGTGCCCCCACAGCCAGACCGAGTTGGCCGGGGGCTGGTGCTGCTCCTTGCGCCGCTTGTTGAGCGGGTGGTCGTGCAACACCATCTGGGCGTGGTTCATGATGTTGATGATCTGGGCAGCGCCGTCCCCACTGGGCAGGTGTTCCAGGATGGACTTGCCGGTGATGTCATGGGGCGGCGTGGAGCGCATGCCGTCCTTGCCTCGCCGCCAGACCATCAGGTGGCGGTAGCCGACGCCGGGATGGAACTCGAACTCGGAACTGCCCAGTTCCTTTTGCAGCGTCTGCACCAGTTCCCGACCTTCGGCGGTGGAGATATGGCCGGCCGAGAAATCCTCCATGTAGAGCCTGCTGCCATGGGGCTTGAGCGTCACCAGGTTCATGCGGAAGGCCACGTCGTCCGGCCCGAGGCTGACCCCCATGCTGACCGCCTCCAGGGGAGAACGACCGGTGTAGCAGGTACGCGGATCGTAACCGAACACCGACAGGTTGGCCACATCGCTGCCCGGCGGCAGACCGTCGGGAACCGTCCGGGCCAGGCCGACCTGGCCGTGTTGCGCCATGAAATCCATGTTCGGCGTCGCTGCCGCCTGAAGAGGCGACTTGCCGCCCAGTTCGCTGTATGTCACGTCCGACATGCCGTCGCCGAGGAGGATGATGACCTTCATAAAGACCTTTCAGATAGGAAATGCGTATCGGATCATATTAGTTTCCGGATCATCCCCTTGTCAACCCTCATGGCCGTTATTTCCTGACAAAGATCTCCCTGGCCAGGTTCGTGTCGATGGCAAACTCGGAGAATCCGACCCGGAAGATGTGCGAGGGGAAGGATTGCACCAGCACGATGCGGTTGCCCGGCAGCACCCCCATGGCCATCAGCTTCTGCATCTTCTTGCTGTCCTCGGTCTGGATGTAGGCGATCTCCCCTTCCTGGCCGGACTTGAATTCGGTCAGGGGCACCACTCCCAGGTCCCCCTGGGCCCGGGCCTCGGCGCAACACTCCCCCGAAGGGATCGGCTTGCCGTGGGGACAGGTCGTGGGGTGGTTGAGCATGGTGCAGACCTTGGCATCCACCCCTTCGTTGAGCAGGTGCTCGAACTGGCAGGCCTTGTAATCCCCGGCCTCGCCCCGGATGTTGAGTACATCCATCATGAGCCGTTCCGCCAGGCGGTGGCGGCGGATGGTCATGCGCCCCTCATCCCGCCCCTCGGGCCGGAAGTAGACCATCCCCTGGCGCAACTCCACCAGGGCGCGGCCTGTCAACTCGGCATAGGCCGGGTCTTCCATGGGGATGCCGACCGTTTCGGGGTCGAGGAACGCCCCACCCTCTTCCTCCACCGCGATCCAGAGCGCCTCCAGGATCTCTTCAGCCTTGTCCGAAAGTTTCATCTCAATCTCCTTTTCGTTTCAATATATTTTTCAGTTTGCTGATGTATTTCGGCTCAAGCGGGTTCTTGTAGTTGCACTTCGGGCAATGGATACTGTGGCAGCCGCCCGGGCAGCCGCCGCAACCCCGCCTGCCTTCGCTCTCGTCAAACTCGTGACCGCAGAATCCACAGATCATGCCAACAACCCCGACATCAGCAGGACCTTGTTCAGCACATACCCGCTGCCAAAGGCCAGCACGCTGACGAACACGCCTATGGCACCGGCCACCCGCCAGCCGCGCTCCTTCTTCATGATCAGGAACTGGGCCACGCAGGGGATGAACAGGGTCAGGGTCACGGCCGCCACCGTCAACTGGCGGGCATCCATCAGCCCCTTTGTCTGGAGTTCGTACAGGCCGGCAGCGCCGTAATCACGGCGGAAGAAGCCGAAGATGAAGGCTATGGCGGTTTCCCTGGGCAGGCCGATGGATGCCATCACCGGCGTCATGGCATCCACCAGTTTTTCGAAGAACCCGGTTATCTTGCCCAGCCAGAGCAGCACCGAGGCCAGGATAAACAACGGCAGGATCTCCAGGAAGTACCACTGCATGCGGGTATAGGTCTTGGTCAGCACGTTGGAGAACTGGGGGAGGCGCATGGGGGGCAGCTCCATGTAGAACATGGGGGCCTCCCCCGGCAGGATCCGGGCAGCCAGGAAACCGACTACGACGAACAACAGCAGGAGGCAGCCGCCCCACACCACCAGGGCGCCGGGGAACTTGGACAACAGCGCCAGGATCACGCCCAACTGGGCCGAGCAGGGTATGGTCAGGGAGAGCAGAATGGTGGCGATGACCCGTTCCCTGGTGGTCTCCAGGGTACGGGTCACCATGGTGGCCATGGTGTCGCAGCCAAACCCCAGCACCATGGGGATCACCGCCCTGCCGGTCAGGCCGAAGCGTTTGAAGATCCGGTCCACCAGAAGCGCCAGGCGCGGAAAATAGCCGGTATCCTCCAGGAACGAGAAGAAGATGAAGAAGGTGGCCACGATGGGCAGGATGATCCCCACGGCATAACGAATCCCCAGGGTGATGATGCCGTATTCGCCCACAAACAGTTCCTGGATGACGGGCCACGGGATGAGGGCCTGCACCACATGGGTGATCCAGGGGTTGAACATCTCCACGAAGAGCTGTTTTTCCAGGAAGTCAACCATGGTACCGGCCCCGAAATCGCCGACAAACTTGTAGAGGCCGAAGTAGAGCACGATCAGGAGCAACGGTATGCCGGTCAGGGGCTGCACCGACATGCGTGACAGCCGCTCGGCCCAGGTGACCACCCGCTTCTCGGGCGCGCAGAACACGTCCTTGAGCAGCCGCCGCACGATCTCCTTGCGTTCCAAGGATAGCTCGAGGTGAAACGACTCCCGGCGTTCGAAAGCTATCTCGCGCACCTTCTCGGCAATACGCCCATACCGTTCCCCTTCACGCTGCTCCACCAGGGAGCCGATCTCCCCGTCCTGCTGGAGCAGCAGCAATGCCAATGCCCGCCGGGAAAGGATATACTCACCCTCCATCAGGCCGGCCACCTCGTTGATGTCACGTTCCAGAAGGCGGCTGTAGGCAAAACGCCGGGGATTTCCCGTGTCGCACCTGTACTGAGCGATGGCGCCGCGGATCTGCTCCAGGCCCCGTTTGCGCGCCGTGGCTGCCCCGATCACCGGTATCCCCAGGCGTTCCCGCAACAGTTCGAGATCGATCTTCAGCCCGATACGCTCGGCCTCGTCCATGATGTTGACCACCAGCACCACCGGAAGCTCCGCCTCGATCAACTGGACGGTCATGGCCAGCATCCGCTCCAGGTTGCGGGCATCCAGGACGTGCAGCACCACGTCGGGTGTCTCGTGCAGCAGGATCTCGCGGGCAACCCGCTCCTCCTCGGTGATGGTGTGGATCGAGTACATGCCGGGTGTGTCGATCACCTGCCACGGTTGGCCGGAGATGTCGGCAGTGCCGCGGGAAACCTCCACCGAGGTGCCCGGATAATTGGATACGGTGACATAGGCCCCGGTCAGGGCGTTGAAGAGCACGCTCTTGCCAACGTTGGGGTTGCCCACCAGGGCCACCCGTTTGACACTACCGTTGTGTGTGGGTGCTTCCGGCTTAGCGCAGCATGTTGCCATGGTACCTTCCCTTTTCTGCTTTTGATATTCAATTTCACATTACTGTAAAAAAAATTAACCGATGTTCCGGCAGCGGGCACACAACCCGTAGAGTTCCAGTTTATGCCTGCGAATCAGGAAACCGTGGCGTGCGGCGATCTCGTCCTGCAACTTCTCGATGGTCTCGTCCTCGAACTCGATGATGGCGTTGCATCCGGTGCAGACCAGGTGATCGTGGTGCTCGCCGGCCAGGACATGTTCATACCGGGTCTGGCCGTCGTGCAGCAGGATCTCGCGGGCAAGGCCGGCCTCGCTGAACAGCTTGAGGGTGCGGTAGACCGTGGCGTAGCCAATGCCGGGATGACTGGCCTTGACCTTCAGGTAGAGGTCTTCGACGCTGACGTGTTGGTGGGTGGAGAGGAAGATGTCCAGGATGATGTCGCGCTGGCGGGTGGAACGCAGCCCCTTGGACTGGGCAAACTCGTTGAACGCCTTCTTTTTTTCGAGGATCATCCCGTCCTCCGTATTGAACATGAAAATCAATGTATCGACGGCGATGATGGTTGTCAATACAAAAAACCTCCGGGTTTTTAAATTCCCGGAGGTCGTGAACAACATTCTATCCGCACCAGGCGCCGATATCAGACATTGAACCTGAAATGCATCACGTCGCCGTCCTTGACCACGTATTCCTTGCCCTCCAGGCGCATCAGCCCCTTTTCCTTGGCCCCGGCTTCGCCGTTGCACGCGATGAAATCATCGAAGGCGATCACCTCGGCGCGGATGAACCCCTTCTCGAAGTCGGTGTGGATCACCCCGGCCGCCTGGGGGGCCTTGGTGCCGTTGACGATGGTCCAGGCCCTCACCTCCTTGACGCCGGCGGTGAAGTAGGTGATCAGGCCCAGCAGCTCGTAGCCGCTGCGGATCAGGCGGTCCAGGCCCGGCTCCTCCAACCCCATGTCATGCAGGAAGGCCTGCTTCTCGTCCCCATCCAACTCCGATATCTCCGCCTCCAGCTTGCCGCAGATCGTGACCACCTTGGCCCCCTCCGCGGCGGCAATCGCCTGAACCTGGGCAACAAAGGGGTGTTCGCCCAGCAGGTCGTCCTCGGCCACGTTGGCCACGTACAAGACCGGCTTGTCGGTCAACAGGTGCAGGTCCCGCATCCACAGGCGCTCATCCTCGTTCTCGGCAACGCCCTTGAGCTTTTTCACCTGTTCCAGGAGCCCCTTCACACGCTGATAGAACTCGACCTCGTCCTTGGCCTTCTTGTCCCCGCTGCGCGCCATCTTCTCGGCGCGCTGGATCTTCTTCTCCACCGTATCCAGGTCGGCCAGGGCCAATTCGGTGTTGATCACCTCGATGTCGTCAGCCGGAGAGACCCGACCGCTGACGTGGACCACGTTCTCGTCGTCGAAACAGCGCACCACGTGCACGATGGCATCCGTACTGCGGATGTGTCCCAGGAACTGGTTGCCGAGCCCCTCCCCGGCGCTGGCCCCCTTGACCAGACCGGCGATGTCCAGGAACTCTATGGTGGTGGGCTGGATCTTCTGGGGCTTGACGATGGCCGACAACTGGTCCATGCGCGGGTCCGGCACCTGCACGATCCCCACATTGGGATCGATGGTGCAGAACGGGTAGTTGGCCGACTCGGCGCCAGCCGAGGTGAGGGCGTTGAAGATGGTGGACTTGCCCACATTGGGGAGCCCGACGATACCGCAGTTGAAACCCATGATCTATCCTTCCAGAAAGTTTCTATTGTTGAACAGGCTCATGGCCTTGGGGAGCCCCTCGTCCAGCATCATCTCCAGCATGTCCAAAGCCCCGTCCAGCACCCGCGGGAGCAGTTCCATCTGCTCCGGGGGGATGGTCCCCAGCACGTAGTTGATCGTGTCCCCGTGGGGCGGCCGGCCGATGCCGATGCGCAGCCGCAGGAAATCATCCTTGCCCAGTTGTTCCTTGATGGAGCGCAGGCCGTTGTGACCACCGTGCCCCCCACCCTGCTTGAAGCGGACCATGCCGAACGCCAGGTCCAGTTCGTCGTGGACGACTATCAGGTTCGACAGGGGCAGCTTGTAGAACTGGAGGGCCTGCATGACGGCCCGACCGGAGAGGTTCATGAAGGTCTGCGGCTTGAGGAGCACGAGGCGGTCGTCCTTGCGGGTCCACTCGCCTGCCAGACCGGAGAAGGACTTGCGGCTGATGGAAAGGTTCTCCAGGTTGGCCAGCCGGTCCAAAAAAAGGAAACCCGCGTTGTGGCGGGTCCATTGATAGGTGGGGCCGGGATTTCCCAGCCCCGCTATGACGAATGTGCTCATTGTCTACCTGGAATCGATCTAGGCTGTTTCTCCGGCGCCGGCCTCTTCCTTGACCCTGCCAAGAACACTGACGACCGGGGTCTTGGGGTTATCCAGGGCCTTGACCCCTTCCGGAAGAGGAATCTCATTGACGTGGATGGAGTGGGCGATCTTGAGATCCGTGATGTCGATCTCGAGGTGATCGGGGATATTGTTCGGCAGACATTCCACATGCAGTTCGTGGTGGGCGAAGTCCAGCAGGCCGCCCTCCTTGACCCCTATGGCGGTGCCCTTGAGGACGACCGGCACGGTCAGGCGCAGTTTTTCGTTCATGTTGACGCGATGGAGGTCCACATGCTTGTAGGTTCCCTTGACCGCATCCCGTTGCAGGTCGGCAATGATGGCCATGGTCTGGTCCAGGCCGCCCCCCACCAGGGTGATCAGGTTGTTCTGGCCGCCTTCACCGGCCAGGGCAGCCTGCAGATCACGGTATTTGATGCTCACCGCCACCGGATCCATTCCCTTTCCATACACCACGCCGGGAACCATCTCCTCACGCCTCAATTGACGGCTGATGCCCTTGCCGGTTTTGGATCTCAATTCGATGTTCATCTGTTTCTGTTGCATACTGTTCCTCCAGTTGTAGTGGCGGGCAGCGCCCACCCTGTACACTCCAAATGCTCTATCTAAAACTTTGCTATGGCAGCCTCACACAAACAGAGAGCTGACCGACTCGTCCTCGTGGATGCGCCGGATCGCCTCGCCCAGAAGGTCCGCAACCGACAGCATCCTGATCTTTGAGGTGGTCGGCGCCTTGTCCCCCTGCGGGATGGTATCGGTCAGCACGACCTCTTCGATGTCCGAACCGTTGATACGCTCGATGGCCGGCCCGGAAAGCACGCCGTGGGTCGCACAGGCATAGATGGACCGCGCCCCGTTTTCCTTGAGCGCCTTGGCGGCCTGGGTCAGGGTACCGGCCGTGTCGATCATGTCGTCCAGGATGATGGCCACCTTGTCGCGGACATCGCCGATCAGGTGCATCACCTCGGCCACGTTGGGGCCGGTGCGGCGCTTGTCGATCACCGCCAGGGTGCATCCCAGCCGCTTGGCAAAGGCGCGGGCCCGTTCGGTCCCGCCGGCATCGGGCGAAACCATCACGACCTGTTCCCCGGCAAAGCGCGTTTTCAGGTAATCGAGGATGACCGGTGCGGCATAGAGGTTATCCACGGGGATGTTGAAGAACCCCTGGATCTGGCCGGCATGCAGGTCCACCGTCACCACCCGGTCCACGCCGGAGGTGGTGATCAGGTCGGCCACCAGCTTGGCGGTGATGGGTGTGCGCGGGGCAGCCTTGCGGTCCTGGCGGGCATAGCCGTAATAGGGGATCACCGCCGTGATGGTGGCCGCCGATGCCCGCTTGAGGGCATCCGTCATGACCAGCAGTTCCATCAGGTTGTCGTTGGTGGGCGCGCAGGTGGACTGGATCACATACACGTCACGACCACGGACATTCTCTCCGATCTCCACCATGACCTCGCCATCGGAAAACCTGCGGACACGTGCGTTCCCGAGAGGCACACCGAGGCTTTCGCAAATCTTCTTGGCGAGCGAGGGATTGGAATTCCCGGAAAAGACCCTGATCTTGTCGTGCATGACGTTCGGTACCTTTCAACATGAAAACGAAAAAGTGGCTGGGGCGCCAGGGATCGAACCTGGGAATGCCGGAATCAAAATCCGGTGCCTTACCGCTTGGCGACGCCCCAACAAAATAAATTAATTGTCAAATCGTTGCAGATGAAACGGGAATCCATCCCGAAAAGCCCTGACCGCCGGCAATGAAGCGCTCCCTCACATCGTCTCCACCGCAGCGGTAAACCAGCCGGTCCCGGCGGTCAATGCGTCGGCCGCCATCTCTGCGGTCTCCCTGTCCCGAAAGAGGCCAAACACCGTCGGACCGCTGCCGGACATCATGGCGCCCAGGGCGCCCAAACGCATCATGGAGGCCTTGATATCGGCAATGACCGGAAAAGCCGGGATGGTCACCGCCTCAAGGTCGTTCGAGAGAATGGAACAGATGTCCTCGATATTGCCGTAAAAATGGGGAAGTTTAGCCAGCTCCGCTCTGTTTTTCAACTGCAAATTTCGATAGACCCAGGCTGTCGAGACGTGCACACCGGGGTTTACCAGCACGACCCAGGCAGGG
The DNA here is from genome assembly GCA_027346925.1 of Geobacter sp. Classification (GTDB taxonomy): domain Bacteria; phylum Desulfobacterota; class Desulfuromonadia; order Geobacterales; family Pseudopelobacteraceae; genus JACPFJ01. The sequence goes on along the minus strand of DAIERH010000032.1, from coordinate 2,987 downwards.
GGCATTGCCGGCATGACGGTGAGCTGTTCGCCGACCCCTTCGGCAAGGGCGGTCTTCCTGAAGACGAAAAACGGCACGTCGGCCCCCAGCTTCAGGCCGATTTCCATGAGCTTCTGATCGGAAAGGCCGAGCCCCAGCAGTTCGTTCATCCCCATCAACACGGCGGCCGCGTCGCTGCTGCCGCCACCCAGGCCAGCAGCAACCGGGATGTTCTTGGTGATTGCGATGGTGGCCCCCTGCCCGACACCCGCCAGGTCGAGCAGGGCTCGGGCCGCTTTCCAGGCGATGTTGCCGGGCCCGTCCGGGACACCCTTTTTCCCGCAGGTGACCGCGACCTCCGGGGTATCGGTCAGGGTAATGGTGATTTCGTCACACAGGTTGACACGCTGCATGATCATGCGCAGGTCGTGATAGCCGTCAGGGCGCCGCCGGATGACATCGAGCAGGTAGTTGATCTTGGCGGGGGCGTTGAGTGTCAGGCTTTTCACGGGTGCTCCGTCACGCTTAGTAAGTTAGAGGTTATTTCTGCGTTTACAGACAGAAATAACCTCGTTAACGCACGTATCTCTGTTTATCGGGGCTGGGTTACACACAGCAGTAGTTTTCTAAAGCAAGCAGCAGCATAAATCAAGGCAAAATTGCGGCGCTACGGCCCCTGAACCACAGGGGGCTTGCGCCGGGCGGCTTCTGTCATTATACTGTGCTCACCAACATTGAAAAGGAGACTGTTCGTGAACCCGAGACTTCCCGCCGAATGGGAGGCACAGGACGGCGTCCTGATGGCCTGGCCCCATGAAGGTACCGACTGGGGCTATATGCTGGATGATGTCCGCCCGGTGTATGTGGAGATCATCCGCCAGATATCCCGTTTTGAGCGGGTTCTGCTGACGGCGCCCCATGCGGCCGAAGCAGCGGACTCTCTGGCGGCTGCCGGCGTCGACATGGCCAGGGTCTCGATCCTCGAGGCGCCCAGCAACGATACCTGGGCGCGCGATTTTGGTCCTATTACCGTGATCTTCAACAACATGCCGGTGCTGCTGGACTTCGGCTTCAACGGCTGGGGACTCAAGTTTCCGGCCGACCAGGACAACCTGATCACCAGGCGCCTCAAGGAACAAGGTGTGCTGGGGCCGAACCTCAAGACCATCGGCCTGATCATGGAGGGAGGCAGCATCGAGAGCGACGGCCTCGGCACCATCCTGACCACGGCCGCCTGCCTGCTCTCCCCCAACCGCAACCCCCAACTGGACAGGAGCGAGATCGAGCAGGCCATGGCCTCACTTCTGGGGGCGCGGCGCGTACTGTGGCTCAACCACGGCTTTCTGGCCGGCGACGACACCGACTCCCATATCGACACCCTGGCGCGCATCTGTCCCGACAACGTCATCGTCTACACCGCCTGCGACGACCCGCGCGACGAGCACTTCCAGGAACTGAAGCTGATGGAGGAGGAGATGCGGGCCTTCCGCGCCCCGGACGGTTCCCCCTACCGCCTGGTTCCGCTCCCCTGGCCCAAGGCCCGCTTCGACGAGCAGGCCCGCCGCCTGCCGGCAACCTATGCCAATTTCCTGGTGATCAACGGCGGCGTGCTGGTCCCCACCTACCGGGACCGTGAAAAGGACGACCTGGCCCTGGAGGTCATCGGGCAGGCCTTTCCCGGCCGCGAGACCATCCCCATCGACTGTCTGCCACTCCTGGAACAGCACGGCTCGCTGCACTGCGTCACCATGCAGCTTCCCCAAGGGGTGCTGTCATGACGGCCATCAAGGCCTGCCTGATCCAGCAGAGCTGCTCCGGCGACCGGAAGGCCAATCTGGAGAAAACCGCCGGCATGATTCGTCAAGCCGCCGCGTCCGGCGCAGGGCTGATCGTGCTGCAGGAACTGCACGCAGGCCTCTATTTCTGCCAGGTGGAGGACCCGGCCCTGTTCGACCAGGCCGAGGCCATCCCCGGAGAGAACAGCCGCACTCTTGGCGCCCTGGCGAAGGAACTGGGGGTGGTGATCGTCTCTTCCCTGTTCGAGCGCCGCGCAGCGGGCCTGTACCATAACACCGCCGTGGTGTTCGAAAAGGACGGCTCCATAGCCGGCACCTACCGCAAGATGCACATACCCGACGACCCGGGTTTTTATGAGAAGTTCTACTTCACCCCCGGCGACCCGGGGTTCAACCCGATCCGGACCTCCCTGGGCAACCTGGGGGTGCTGGTCTGCTGGGACCAGTGGTATCCCGAGGCGGCCCGCCTGATGGCCCTGGCCGGGGCCGACCTGCTGATCTACCCCACGGCCATCGGCTGGGACCCGGTGGACTCGGAGGCGGAACAGGCGCGCCAGCGTGATGCCTGGATCACCGTCCAGCGCGGCCACGCCGTGGCCAACGGCCTGCCGCTCCTGGCGGTTAACCGGGTCGGCTTCGAGCCCAACCCACAGCATCCCAAAACAGGGATTCAATTCTGGGGGGGCAGCTTCGCGGCCGGGCCCCAGGGGGAGATCCTGGCCCAGGCGTCGCGGGACCGGGAAGAGGTGCTGCTGGTGGAGATCGATATGGCGAGGAGCGAACAGGTGCGGCGCATCTGGCCCTTCCTGCGCGACCGCCGCATCGATGCCTACGGGGACCTGCTGAAGCGGTTTCGGGATTGATATGACCCTGCATGACAAGGAAATCCTGGAGGCCCTCTCCAGTTCCAGCATCCTGACCTCCATGATCACCCCGGCGGTGCTGATATCGGCCTGCGGCACCCTGATCTTCTCCACCTCGGCCCGCCTGGGGCGGATTTTCGACCGGGTGAATATCATGAAGGGGGAGATCGAATCGGTTGTGCTGGATAAGATATCCTTTCCCGCCGAACGGATGGAGTTCCTGCACGAACAACTGCAACGGGCCAAAAAACGGGCCTTCCTGATCCAGAAGGCCATGTCCGCGCTCTATACGGCCACCGCCCTGTTCGTTGCCTCCAGCCTGGGGATCGCCATCAACATGGCCTTCGGC
>DAIERH010000329.1 GCA_027346925.1 Geobacter sp. | reverse complement strand
ATCAGGGTTAGGTACATCCATCCCCTCTATCTTCTTCAGCTCGATCTCGAAACATTCGGGGCATAAGCCATGGGAGAACCCCACGTGGGTCTTCTCGGAGATATAGTTTTCCACCGCCTTCCACGTACTCTGATCCTGGGGTCTCCTCCCTCCACGCGAATCTTCTTGCAGCGGGCGCAGATGGGAAGGATACCCTGCAACGTCTCCTGTAAATCCGACAGGAGCCTAGCCTGAACAGTCACCGCGGTGAATACGAAGACCGACCCCACGCCCATGGATTCTTTTCTCGATTCGTTCCATTGAAATTTTCACAGGGTTCGGTCACCGGCAACGCCCCCGTCCAGCTCGTTCCAAACCTTACACCCGTTCGTACGGCTCGAACAGCCGCTTGTACTCGTCCAAGGCAAAACGGTCGGTCATGCCGGCAATGTAGTCACACACCACCCGTTCAATGCCGAGACGCTCGAAACGCGCCCGGTACTTGGGGGGAAGCAGGTTGGGATAGCGCAGGTAGGTTTCGAACAAACGGGAGATGAATATCTCGGCTTTGACCCGCATCTTGTCCACCCGGTGGTGACGGTACAGGTTGTCGAACAGGAAGCGTTTCAATGCCAGGTTCCGGTCGGTGATGACATCGCTGAAGTGGGCCACCGGCCGGTTGACCCGGCGCAGATCGTCCAGGGTTGTGATGCCGAAGCTGTCCAGGTTGGCGGCTATGGTGGCGCAGATGTCGCCGATCAGCAGGCCGATCAGGGCGCTGATAGTCTGAAAGACCAGGCGCTTGTCGTCGATGACGGGGTACTTTTGCCGTACCCCGGCGCTGACCTGCCGCCACAGATCCACCCCTCCCAGCATCTCCAGGGTGATGTAGCCCGACTTCAGGCCGTCGTCGATGTCGTGGTTGTTGTAGGCGATCTCGTCGGCATAGTTGATGATCTGGGCCTCGATGGAAGGGACCGTGCCGGGCAGGAACCCGGCCATGACCGCCAGCGGGGCGTCGTAGGGGCTGGCGTGCTTGATGATCCCCTCCCGCAGTTCCCAGGTCAGGTTGAGGCCGTCGAAACCGGGATAGCGTTCCTCCAACTCGTCCACCACCCGGAAAGACTGCAGGTTGTGTTCGAAGCCCCCATGCCCCTGCATCAGGCGGTCCAGCACATCCTCGCCGGTATGGCCGAAGGGGGTATGCCCCAGGTCATGGGCCAGGGCCAGGGCCTCGGTCAACTCCTCGTTCAACCGCAGGCGGCGCGCAATGGCGCGGCCGATCTGGGCGACCTCCAGGGAATGGGTCAGCCGGGTGCGGTAGTAGTCCCCCTCGTGGTTGACGAACACCTGGGTCTTGTACTCCAGGCGGCGGAAGGCGGCACAGTGGATGATCCGGTCCCGGTCCCGCTCGAAGGCCGGACGGTTGTCGCGGAACTCCTCGGGATGTTTCCTGCCGCGGGACAGGTGGCTCCGGCAGGCATAGCCGGCCAGGTCGGTGCGTTCGGCGGATTCGGACATGGATTTTACCTCGCGCGCAATTAACTGGTTACAATAACTACACCAGCCGGTGGGCAGGTGCAAGCGAAGAAAACACCCCGGAAAATTCGAAAGCCCTCCTGTTTCCAGAGAGGGCTTTCCTGTTTCATGGCAGTAAAACAGCGCCGTTAGGCCGTTATATAGCGTTGCCGCCGGTGTCCGACACCCGACTCATGCCTTCTGGGTCACGACCTTTTTCAGCGGGCCATTCATGCGAATGGCAGCGGCATACTCCATCCAAAACACCAGATAGATGGAGACCATCAGCGACAGGCCGATATTCTGATTCTCGGCCCCCAGCGCCTTGGCCAGGATCGGCGAGGCAAAACCCGCGCCGTAGGAACCGGTCAAGTGCTCCAGCATGTAGAACGCCGGCAGGGTCAGGAGGGTGCCGATAAGCATTATCGCGATGCCGGCGGGGCGTTTGACCCAGTATTTTGGGGAAAAACCGTACATACGCATGAAGATCACGACCCAGATGATCCAGACCGAGTAGTCCACGGCGGCATCGGGCAGGGCCAGCTTGTTCTTGACCAGGGCGACTTCAAGCAGGGTGACCACGCCCAGCAGGGTAAACATCCAGTTGAACTTCTCGTTGGCCTGGGTCTGCCAGTTGCGGCTGTCCGGCGCAGCCACCTCCCTGAAGGAATGGTTGTGGGTGCCCAGAGCCGA
>DAIERH010000328.1 GCA_027346925.1 Geobacter sp. | reverse complement strand
CATCCCCAGGGTGAACTGGAGAAACTCGGGATCGAACCGTTCACGGCCAGCGGGCCGATCAAGACAACGCTGCTGGAGTTGGTCAAGATTCTGTAGGGGCAACCCTGCGTGGTTGCCCTGGTTGCATGGCCAACAGGGCGGCCACATGGGGCCGCCCCTACATTCCATTCACAACGAGGTGATGACCGGTGCACAACAGCTCTTTCAACTACTGCAACCTGCCCCCCTGGGTCATAGCCTCGCGCCATTTCAACGATAACCCGCAACCCTTGGAGATACAAGGGGTCAAGGAGGCCAACCGCTTCCTGTTCGAAAAACTGGCCGCCATCACCTCCCAGGAAGAACGGGCCCTGGTCTTCAACGATTTCATGTCGGTCAAGTTCCAACTGCACAACTGGCAGGAGCAGGCCACCGACACCGCTCGCAGGAGCATCAAGAACAGTTATCTGCGTTTTCTCCGCGGCTGGATGATGGATTCCAACTCGGTGGAGGGGGCGGTGCTCAAACGTTGGGTGGAGAGCCGCATGGGGATCGTCCCCACCTTTCACCGCGCCCGCATCTCGGGTATCCACAGCGAATCGTATTACGAGTACTCCGTGGACGTGGTCAAGGGGAGCGCCCGCACCAATGCCATCCAGTCGCAACTCGACCTGCTTTACGAATACTGCCAGTTCGAGCTGCCCCGCAAGTATCCCGGCCAGACAGCCATCCTCCTCTACCGCGGCACCTACGATGCCAGCGAACACGATGTCCTGGAACAGGTCGCCAAACGCGAACAGATCGTGCGGCTCAACAACCTGGTTTCGTTCACCTCGGACGAGGAACGGGCCTGGGAATTCGGCTCCACGGTATGGGAGGTGTTAGTGCCGCTTTGCAAGATCGTTTTCTACAACGACCTGCTTCCCGGCAGCATCATGAAGGGCGAAGGGGAGTATCTGATCATCGGTGGGGAGTATCGCGTGCGGCAGGTAGCGTGCACCGTTTAAATCATGGATCGCATACAACAAGGGCGAGGAAGCCGCACTGCCCCGCCCGTTCAGCGCACTGCATGGAGTGCACCGTCATTTGATGTGAATATGCTGCACCACCCGTTTTCCCGCGATCCTCGGGATCTTGACCTCCAGCACGCCGTCCGCGAAGCTGGCCATCACATGGTCCGTGTCCAGGCCTTCCGGCAACCTCAAGGTCCTGCTGAATTTCCCATAGGAACGTTCAAGCCTCAGGTAGTCGCTCCGGTCTACTTTTTCCTCGGTTTTTTTCTCACCCGTGATCTCCAGGATGTTCTCAACCAGTTTCACCTCGATGTCGTTCTTTGTCAGACCCGGGAGATCAGCCTTGACGATTATCTTGCCTTCCTCCTCGAATACGTCGACTGCCGGCGACATTCCCCCTTTTCCAAGCTCACCCAGCAGGCCCCGCCACGGCATCGTTCCCAACCCGAAAGTCGGCCGGCGGAAGACCTCGTTCATCATTCGCTCCATGTCATCGAGAAGATTCGGTATCCTTGTGGTTTCAAGCCAACTCCCCTTTGTCTCGGGCACCGTTGTTACCGGTACGCTCCCCTTTTCACCACTTTCCCGCACCGCTTTGAGATGTGTCGCACCTCTCATGGCCATACACCTCCCCTTTTAAGCGTATTTTATTACATAATTATAATAACAGACTGAAATCGATTGTCAATATCGTATCAGGGTGATATTAGCTTGAAGCAGTGGTATTTTTTGCGTACACTTGTTATGACATATGCTGGAGTATCCGTTCTGCCTGCCAATGGCCGGCTGGCGGCGAATAAATGCGACGACGATTTCAGAACAGGAGATTGATATATGAGCATAGCCGAGAACGTACGGAAAATTGCCGCGGATGCCCGTCAAGCCTCGTTGGAGATGGCGCGGCTCTCGACGGTCGCAAAGAACGCCATGTTGCTCAAGATGGCCGATGCCCTGGAGCGGGAGGCCGGCCATCTGATGGCCGAGAACCGTAAGGATCTGGAGGCCGGGCAGGCAAAGGGGCTCTCGGCGGCCATGCTGGATCGGCTGATGCTGGACGAAAAACGGATCGCCGGCATCGGCGCCGCCCTGCGCGAGGTGGCGGCCCTGGCCGATCCGGTGGGGGAGGTCACCAGGATGTGGAAGCGTCCCAACGACCTGATGGTGGGCAAGATGCGCATCCCGCTGGGGGTGATCGGCATCATCTAC
>DAIERH010000327.1 GCA_027346925.1 Geobacter sp. | reverse complement strand
TCGGCCAGGCGTTCCGTCTCCTCCGGCCCCAGTTGGTCGAGCCACTGTTGGATGAGCCACTGGGGGTGGGAGTGGCGGGCGGCCATTGAGGCGGCCGGTGCCGCGACCGGATCGGGGAAGGTGATCGTATCCTTGTGGCGCAGGTAATTGCGCAAGACGGCATTAACCAGTCCAGCGGCACGCGGAATGCCCTGCTTGGCCAGGTTGACCGATTCGTTGACGGCGGCGGATTCAGGAATCCGGTCCAGATACACGAGCTGGTATAACCCCAGCCGCAGCAGGATCAGCGCCAGGGGCTCCAGCCTGGGGAGCGGCTGATCCAGCAGCCCGGTCAGGATGTGGTCAAGGGTGCCCTGGCGGCGCAGCACGCCGAACACCAGCTCGGCAAACAGCCCGCGGTCGGGGCCGGACAGATGCCCGGCCCCCAACTCGCGATCCATCAACTGGTCGGCGTGGCCTCCCTCCCTGCGGATACGCAGGAGGCACTCACAGGCAGCCTGACGGGGATTGGTCGTGGCGGAGCCCCGGGCGCTCAATAGCCGTGCGTCCGCGACATCTCCTGCAGCCGGGCAATCCGCTCGGCCATGGGGGGATGGGTGGAGAACAGCGTCATCAGGCCGCCGCCGGTAAGGGGGTTGACGATGAACATGTGGGCCGTGGCAGGGGTGGCATCCATGGGGATGCGCTGGTTGGCCATTTCCAGCTTTTGCAGGGCGCTGGCAAGGGAGAGGGGGTTATGGCAGATGCCCGCCCCTCCGGCGTCGGCGCCGAATTCGCGCGAGCGGGAGATGGCCATCTGGACCAGCATGGCCGCGATGGGGGCCAGGATGGCCAGCAAAAGGGTGCCGAAGATGCCGCCCCCCTCGTCATCGTCGCGTCGGCCGCCGCCGAAGATGGCGGCCCACTGGGCCATCTGGGCCAGGTAGGTGATGGCGCCGGCAAAGGTGGCGGCCAGGGTGGAGACCAGGATGTCGCGGTGCTTGACGTGGGCCAGCTCGTGCGCCATGACGCCGGCCAGTTCGTCCTCGTTCAGGATGCGCAGGATGCCGCTGGTGGCGGCCACCGCGGCGTGCTCGGGATTACGGCCGGTGGCAAAGGCATTGGGGGTTTCGGAGTCGATCAGGTACACCCTGGGCATGGGCAGGCCGGCGCTTATGGCCAGGCGCCGCACGATGCCGTAAAAGCGCGGGTCGTCCTGTTCCTCGATCTGCCTGGCACCGTACATGGAGAGCACCATCTTGTCCGAGAACCAGTAGGAGAAGAAATTCATGCCCCCTGCCATGATGAAGGCAAAGGTCATGCCGTTCCTGCCTCCGATGGCGCCGCCGATAACCACCAGCAGGACCGTCAGCAGCCCCATCAAAAGGGTCGTTTTAAGCGTGTTCATCTGAATACCTCACACTGTTGGAAATTACGTGGTATATGCTGTCTAACCCATAATAATCATTGCCGATGAAAAGCGCAAGGCCAGGGGCGCCGATGGGCGCAAGGCGTCCAAAAACCTTGACAATCGCGCCGCGAACGTGCTATCAACAGCGCTCATTTTTTCACTCAAGCGGAGGACTCACATGGAACGGACATTCGCCATCATCAAGCCGGATGCGGTCGAACGCAAGCTGGCCGGAAAAATTCTGGACAGGATCGAGGCCAACGGCTTTGCGATTCGCGGCATGAAGAAGATCAAGCTGACGCGTGAGCAGGCCGAGGGCTTCTACTACGTGCACAAGGAGCGTCCCTTTTTCAACGACCTGTGCGCCTTCATGTCCCGCAGCCCGGTGATCGTGCTCTACCTTGAGAAGGAGAACGCCATCGCCGACTGGCGCACCCTGATGGGGGCCACCAACCCGGCCAATGCCGAGCCGGGCACCATCCGCAAGGACTTCGCCATCAACATCGAGGAGAACTCGGCCCACGGTTCCGACGCCCCGGAAACGGCCGCCTTCGAGATCCCCTACTTCTTCAGCGCCCTGGAGTTGGTCTAACCCTCTTCCGTTCAGCGCGGTAACAAAAAGGCCCTTTTCGCGAAGGGCTTTTTTGTTACCGAAGTGTCCGGATGATCTCCCGCGCCTGTCCCAACGCATCCCCCGCCCCATCCACCCAGTGGATGATCACCCCATGCTTCTCCATCCTGCGGAACCAGGTCTCCTGGCGCTTGGCGAACGCGTGGATCGCCCCGTTCAGCCGTTGGAACAGGTCGTTGCGATT
>DAIERH010000326.1 GCA_027346925.1 Geobacter sp. | reverse complement strand
GAATTGATCATGTCGGCCGATTCGGAAGCCAGGTTCAGGATGGTCGAGATCTGGTCGCTGGCCCGGCCGGAGTTGATCACGCCGTGTTCCACGCGCCCTTTTTCCGCTTCAATGGATTTCATGGCCTCGCGGATATCCTTTTGAATGGCCTTGATAATGGTCGCTATCTGCTGGGTCGATGCCGAGGTCTTGCCGGACAGGTTTTTGACCTCGTCGGCCACGACCGCGAATCCCCGGCCCGCCTCCCCGGCCCGTGCCGCCTCGATGGCCGCGTTGAGGGCGAGCAGGTTGGTCTGGTCGGCCACATCCTCGATCAGGCCGATGATCTCACCGATCTGTCCGGAGGAGTGTTCGAGCCGGTTCATGACCCCAAGCGTCTCCTCCACCCCGGCCTTGATCTGGTCGATGCTTTCGGCGGTTTCATCCACCACGCCGCGGCCGTCCTTGGCAGAGTCATCCACCTGCTGGGACAGGGCCGAAGCCTTGGCCGTGGTGGCGGCGACATCGTTCAATGTGGCGGTCATCTCCTCGGAGGCGACCGCCACCGACGCGGCCAACTCCTTGGACTCGAAAATGGAGGCGGAGAGGCGCTCTATACTCGTCATGGTGCGGCAGGAGGTGATGGCAACATGCCCGGCCTGGCCGTACAACTCCAGCATGATTTCCTTCAGTTTGGCAACCAGACTGTTTACCCCCTGGGTCAAGATGCCGATCTCGTCGGAGGTCTTCACGGGCAGGTTCATGGTCAGGTCGCCCCCGCTCTCCGAGAGGGCGTGGATGCTTTTAGACACGTTCACGATATTTTTGATGATGGTCACCCGGAAGAACAGGTACATCCCTCCCACGATCAGCAGGAAGCAGACCGCGCCGACCGCGACGAGGAGCAACACGAGCCGTTTTGCGCTGTCATAGCCGTCCTCCATGGAGGTGGTGAGCATGATCGCACCGTTGAATTTGGCATTGCCGTGGCATGTCTTGCAGCGTTCGGCATTCGGCAGGGGGATGATGCTGGTGAGCGTATGGATGCCGTTTGATTCACTGCTGGTATGCGACGGCTTACCGCTCTTGAAGGATTCAAGCACCGCCGGTTCCCCGGCGGATTTCCCCCCCGGCAGTTTCCCATCCTCGCCGTAGATGGCCAGATCGATCACCACCTTGTCCTGCCTGAGCTGCTCTATATAGCGGGTGACCGCATCGCGCTCGCCCTTCATCATGAACTCTTCGACCGTCTTCCTGATCACTGCGGCGACGCCCTGCGAGGACAGCTTCTGCTGGCGGAAGGTCGAGTCGATGCTCAACCAGAGGGAGGTGGTCCCCAGGACACTGAAACCCAGGAACAATGTTATCCCTATAATGCAGAACACCTTTAACGCCAGATTCATTTTCATGCAGATTTCCTTTTTAATGAAGATGTACCCCACCAATAACATAAAGATAATTGTTTTGTCAAAAGCCGTTTTGAAATCACGGGGCAGTTGCGCGCGCTGCATCCAAGCAACACAAAGCTATCTGTTTAGCACGTCTCGTGCCACGTATTCCCGGATCGCAAAGAAAAAATAAAAGTCCATAGTAAACGGCAAGATTGGCTTGTGGGTGGGATGGGGGGCGGGGGCTTGCGACACAAATTGTCGTGGCGATTTTCTACAGATGTGTCCCGGAGCCCCCTTGCTGGGCTCCGGTTGAAATGGACGCATTAAGCGGCGAGTTTATGGCGCAAATTTAAAGGAAGTTGCTACGAATGCTGGTGGTATTGTTTCGAAAGCACGCGGGCGAGCTCCGGGGATACCTCTGCCCGGCATGGTACGGCAGCTTGGGGACGTGAGGGGGAGGGAAAAAGTTGGCCGTTTGTCGGCGCGGCTTCCAACGGACTGTGGTCGCCGCCAGCCGGAGTGACCAGTGTCGCAGGCGGTGGAGCGATGGACGAGTGGCGGCAGGGAGGTTTTCGCATCCCTGCCGCTCCCCGGTCCCGTTTGTCAGGCCAGCCGGGCTTCGGCGGCTTTCCAGTCGATGTTCCTGAAAAACGCTTCGATGTAATCGGCGCGTTTCAGGCCATAATCCAGCATAAAGGCGTGTTCGAAGACATCCATGATGAGAATGGGGGTGCAGCCTGATGGATGGCCCACGTCATGCTCGTTTATCCAGAAATTGATCAGGCGGTCATCGCCCGGGTCCAGGTACAGCCCAACCCAGCCGATGCCGCGCATGGCACCGGTGGCCCGGAACTCCTGCTCCCA
>DAIERH010000325.1 GCA_027346925.1 Geobacter sp. | reverse complement strand
GGACGCATTCAACGTCATCTGGGGGCTTGAACGGGGAAAGATGGTCCATCACAAGCTGCGGGACTACCTTATCGTGATCTTCTGCATACCGCTTTTGATCACCCTGACCGTCGCCATCACCACCAGCCTGCAGCACCAGGGGGTGGTTCAGTGGTTCTTCCACCTGCCCGGCTTCGGCCGTCTGTTGCTCTACCTGTTCCGGCTGGCTCCCTACCTGAGTATCTGGATCGCCCTGGTCTGCCTCTACCAGTTCATTCCCAACACGCGGGTCAGGCCGCGCAACTCCCTGATCGGGGGGATGGTCGCCGGTACCGCCTGGCAGGTGGCCCAATGGCTCTACATCCATTTCCAGTTCGGCGTTTCCCGGTATAACGCCATCTACGGCACCCTGGCGCTGTTGCCGGTCTTCATGGTGTGGATCTTCACCGGATGGGTGATCGTCCTGGCGGGAATGGAGATCGTCTGGTATCTGCAAAATGGCGTGCCTCAATCAAAACCGCGCGGGACGGGCAACGAGGGGGATGACCCTCCGCAAATCCCCATTCCATGAGCGTTTGCGCGAGATTGACTTTCCCTGGCAACTCAACTATACTGTCCCAAATTTATTCGCGGGGAATTACGTGAACCAAGTCCTGCTGATCATAGCGCTCCTGCTGTTCGCCTTCCCGGCGGGCGCGGCGGAACCGGCCCAGTCACTGCTGGCCGAGCTGACGCGTCCCACGGTGCCGCTTTTGGGGCACCCCGATCAGGTGGCGCTCGTCCCCGCCAACGAACCGCTGGTGGAGGAGGAGCAGCCGGCAGCCGTGGCGGACCTCTTCACCCTGGACGAACTCAAGGAAAAAGACGACAACGGCACTGAACTGGCGCTGCCCGATGTGGACCTGCCCTCCTCCGACATACCCCTGACGCTCAACAGCAAGGTCGAGTATTTCATCTATTATTTCCAATCCAAGGCAAAGCCGGCCTTCTCCCGCTGGCTCTCCCGCTCTTCCCGTTACATCCCCATGATGAAAGAGGTCTTCAAACGCGAAGGGCTGCCCGAGGACCTGGTCTATGTGGCCATGATCGAGAGCGGATTCCAGATGCATGCCCGTTCGGTGGCCAATGCCGTGGGACCGTGGCAATTCATGTCCGCCACCGGCCGGAACTACTCGCTGCGCATCGATCAGTGGATCGACGAACGCAAGGAGCCGCTCAAGGCGACCGTGGCCGCGGCCCAATACCTGAAGGAACTCTCCGGGATCTTCAACGGGGACTGGTATCTGGCGGCCGCCGGCTACAACGCAGGCGAGAACAAGATCCTGCGGGCCATCGACATGTACAACACCAGCGATTTCTGGGAGCTTTCCCGTGGTTCGTACCTCAAGCGCGAGACCAAGGAGTATGTCCCCAAGCTGCTGGCTGCCGCCATCATCGCCAAGGACCCGGCCCATTACGGTTTTTCCGATGTGGCCTATCTGCCTCCCATCGAGTTCGACACGGTCAGGGTCCCCACCCGCACCGACCTGGAGCTGGCGGCCAGGCTGGCCGGCACCAGTTATGAAAACATCCGCGAGTTGAACCCGGACCTGCGCCACTGGTGCACCCCGCCCAACTACCCTGATTACCAGCTGAAGATCCCCAAGGGGGCGAGGGAACGCTTCGAGGCCGAATACGCCAAGATCCCCGAGGATCAGCGTTTTACCGAAAAGGTGCTCTACTCCCGCTACCATGCCCGCAAGAAGGATTCGCTCAAGACCGTGGCCCGGCGTTACGGCATTACGCCCGATGCGCTGGCCGAACTGAACGGCCTCGGCAGGAAGAGCCGTATTGCCGGAAAGACCCTGATGGTGCCGGTCAAGCAGACCGTTGACTTCGGCCAGGAAGGGCGCGCCGCCAGCCGCACCGCCGCGACCAAGGGGGGCTTTACCAAGTATTACACGGTCAAGAAGGGTGACACCCTGGAGTCGCTCGCCAAGCGTTTCAGCATCTCCACCAAGCTGCTCTCGGCCTGGAATAACCTGAAGGGAAAGATCGCCCTCAGGCCGGGCCGCCGCATCATCATCGCCAAGTTTACCGAAAAGAACGGAAAGATGGTTCCGGCGGGTGGAAAGGCCTGATCCCTCCCGGCCCCTGTTTTCCGTTTCCCGTGTATCTGCCATGCCCATGAAAGGAAGGACCGATGTATAATATCCTCATCTCCGCAGCCGCCGCCGTGGCTGTCCTGGTAATCCTGCTCTTGGTCAAGCTCCCCTGGTGGGGCTGCCTGCTGGTCGCCCTGGCGCTGTTCGGCGGCCTCTTCGTACTGCTCTCCCGCATCACCATGAAGAAGGTTATGGCGATCATCGAGAC
>DAIERH010000324.1 GCA_027346925.1 Geobacter sp. | reverse complement strand
CTCGCGCTTCAACGACTTTATCACGTCGCGGCTGCTGGACGGCGCGGTGGACGCGCTGAAGCGCCACGGCGCCGACGTCAAGGACGTCACCGTGGTGAGGACCCCGGGCGCCTACGAGATCCCCGTGGTCTGCGAGAAGCTGGCCGCAGGGAACTACGACGCCATCATCGCCGCCTTTTCCGGACTGGTGGAGATGCACGGCGGCAAGCTCAGGCAGCACGCCCGCAACGTGGCCGAACTTGCCGTGAACGCGGCCAGGCAGCTGGGGATAGGGGATGGCGAGCTGGAGACCATCCGCATCGCCGCGCTCTTGCATGACATCGGGGAGATCGGCATCCCGGAGCGGGTCCTGACCATGCCGCGTGATGCCATGAATGCCGATGAATCGCGGGAATACCAACAACACCCCATCCGCGGCCAGGTGGCCCTCGATGTGGTGGAGGACCTGCGGCCGGCCGGGCTCTTGATCCGGCACCATCACGAGAACTTCGACGGCAGCGGTTTTCCCGACGGCTTGGCGGGCGACGCCATTCCCCTGGGAGCCAGGATCATCGCCTATGCCGACTGCCTCGACAAGGCATCCGAGACCTGCGCGGGGGATGTGGCCGACCTGGCCTTGGCCAAGACGGGCATCCTGGTGGGGACCAACCTTGACCCCTCCCTGCGGAAGGCCTTTGGGAAGGTGGCGGGCCGCACCTATTTTTCCATGGGGGACAATTCAAAGGAACTGGTGGAGGTGGAACTGGACGTGCAGGAGTTGCGGCCGGGCATGCTTTTGTCCCGTGACGTCAGAAGCGGCTCCGGGATACTGCTCCTCAGCCGTGGGATCGAGCTTGACGACACCATGCTGGAGTCCATCAAGCGCAATTACCGGATCGATGCCCCCAATCACGGCGTTTTCGTGTTGCTGAAGCGCTGATCCCGGAAACGACGGTTCCTTAACGCAAAGACGCCGGGATGCAGAGAGAATCAAGGGTTACGACAGATGATCGAATTCGACGAACAGAACCGCAAGCTGGTACTCAAGCTGGTCTACTATGGTCCGGCCCTGTCGGGCAAGACCACCAACCTGCTCTGTCTGCACGACCAGCTCGTCCGGGAGGGGCGGGGTGAGTTGATGATGCTCGACACCACCGAGGACCGCACCATCTACTTCGACCTGCTCCCCTTCTTTTACGTCTCTCCGGACGGGACGCGGATCAAGCTCAAGGTGTACACCGTGCCCGGCCAGGTGCGCCACGACGCCACCCGCAAGGCGGTGTTGCAGCGGGCGGACGGCGTGGTCTTCGTGGCCGACTCCCAGGTGTCCCAGATGGCCAACAACTTTTCAAGTTTCGATAACCTGGAGCGGAACCTCTCCCTGGTGGGCCTGGATATCGAGCGCCTCCCCCTGGTGATTCAGTTCAACAAGCGCGACCTGGAGGAGGTCTGTCCCGAAGAGGAGATCCGCTCGGCCTGGGCACCCTCCGGCCTGCCTGTCGTGATGGCATCGGCCCTCAAGGGGTGGGGCGTGCTGGAAACCTTCGGCGAGGTGGTGGAGCGCACCTTTGACCACGTGGATGCCCGCCATGGCCTGGCGGCGCGCTTCGGCGTCGTCAGGGAGGAGTTCATGGCCGCCATCCTGAGGACAACCTGAACATGGACCCCAATGCCACCCATCTGACCTTTGTCGTCGGCGAGGAGAAACGCCTGGCCGAGATCATCATGCCGTCGGATATCCGGCCGCTCATGGCCAGCGCGCTGGCCGCGGGATTCCTCGGGGCCGCCGTGCTGGACGGGGAGGGGCTCGCCATCTGCGCCCTGGGGGGGGAACAGTTGCCGTTGTCCCCCGGCCGCACCGCCATCCGCCATCCGCTCTACGTGGAGGGTGAACCGAGCGGCACCCTGGCGCTGGACGTGGACGCCGTCACCCCATTGTACGAGGCGGTCGCCCTCGTCATCCGCGATGCGCTCCAGCTCACCATCACCAACAACCTGAAGCGCCTGCTCACCACCGAGGTGCATACCAGCGTTGTCCAGGAGTCCTACGATCAGCTGGTGGAAAGCAACCGCAGGCTTGCGGAGTCGGAGGCCCGCTACCGGGATCTGGCCCTGGAGTTGGAGCGCAAGGTGGAGGAGCGTACCGCTGAACTGAAGACGGCCTATAGCCACATGCTCCAGCAGGAGAAACTGGCCTCGGTCGGGCAACTGGCGGCGGGCATGGCCCACGAGATCAACAACCCGAACGGCTTTATCCTCAGCAATCTTAACACGTTGCGTAAATACATGGGCCGCATCACGGAGATGCTGGAATTCCACGGCCAACTCATGGACCGGGGCGTATCGCCCGCCGA
>DAIERH010000323.1 GCA_027346925.1 Geobacter sp. | reverse complement strand
TGACAAGTCCCCCTTTGCCAAAGGGGGACTTAGGGGATTTGCCTGTGACTGCGTAACTGCAAATCCCCCCTGACCCCCCTTTTTCAAGGGGGGGGATTATCCCTCACCATCTCCCCGATCACCTGCTCCGCCGCCGTATAGGGGTCGATGCCGCCGCTGGCCATACCGTCCACCACCCTGAACAGGGTGTTGTCCCGTTCCATGAAGGCCAGTGCCCGCTTGAACAGGCTGTCGCGCAGGATATCCACGAAGTGCCGTTCGTTGCGCTCCCGCAGAAAACCGGAGATGGCGCCGCTGGAAAAGAGATAGTCCCGGTGGGCCAGGATCTCGGCGGTCAACTCCTCGATCCCCTTGCCCCGCTGGGCCTCGGTCTTCAGAACCGAGGGGTTCCATATCTCCTCGGGGACATGGCGCATCTCCAGCATGGTGATCAGTTCCCGGGCGGTGCGGTCGGCCCCGTCACGATCGGCCTTGTTGACCACGAAGACGTCCCCGATCTCCAGGATGCCGGCCTTGATGGCCTGGATGTCGTCCCCCAGCCCCGGCACCATCACCACGCAGGTGGTGTGGGCGGTCTTGACGATGTCCACCTCGTCCTGGCCCACCCCCACGGTCTCGATGATGATGATCTCCATCCCCAGGGCGTCCATCACCAGGGCCACGTCCGAGGTGGAGCGGGAAAGCCCGCCCAGTGCCCCGCGGGTGGCCAGGCTGCGGATGAAGACCCCCTCGTCCGAGGCGTGGCGGTTCATGCGGATGCGGTCCCCCAGGATGGCGCCGCCGGTAAAGGGGCTGGTGGGGTCGATGGCCACCACGCCGACCTTTTTGCCCATCCGGCGGAACGTGGCGGTCAACTGGTCCACCAGGGTGGACTTGCCGGCGCCGGGCGGTCCGGTGATGCCGATGATGTAGGCCTTGCCGGTATGGGGGTAGAGCAGCTTCAACTCATCGATGGCCGAGGGGCGGTTGTCGTCGATATCGCGCATCATCCGCGCCGCCGCGCGGATGTCGCCGCTTAGGACCTGTTCTGCAAGTGACATGGGCTGTTCCGTTTCAAGGGGAGTGAAGGCAGCAGAGGTGTCAGGTATACCATGTCCGCCGTCCGAATACAACGGCCCGGAGCGGCCCACGGTCCGGGCCGGGGTGAGGAGCCGTCACCCCGTTTCTTCCAGCCGCAACTCCACCCCCCAGGGGACCGGCTTTTCCCCGTCGGCGGTCAGCACCCACAGGGTGGGAAACTCCATCACCTCCGGCGCCGGGCCGATGCCGTCGGTCAGGTAGATCACCGCCGCCGGCAGGGGATGCATGGTCTTGGCGTACTCGAACAGCGGGCGCAGGTCGGTGAAGCCACCGCCATCGTAGCGCCCGACCGTGCCTGGCGCGCCGGTGAAGGCCTCGACCCGCTGGATGCGGCTGTTGGCGTACACCACGGTGATGGCTGCCTCGCGACCCCTGGCGATCCGCAGCAGTTCCCCTGCAAAGGCCTCCCGCAGCGCCACGATGTTGGTGGAGTCGCTCACATCGATCCCCACCAGCAGGTTCAGGCGGTGCCGCTTGCGGATGCCGGGGGTGATGTGGTCGAAGCGGCGGTGCTCCCGCGTCCAGGTGGTCCGGCGCCCCACCCTCCCGGCAGTGGCCACGAACTGCCGCAACACCTGTCGCCAGGGGATGGGGGAGGGACGGAGCAGGTCGTCCACCACCCCTTGGATATCTCCCGGCGCCTCGCCGTCGCTCCCCCGCAGGGAGTCGCGGGTAATGGAGCGCAGCATCTCCTCGGCCAGCGCAAAGGGGGTGCTGTCGGCAGCATCCCAGATCTCGTGGTCGTCCAGTGTCGCGGCATCCCGCACCTGAGCCCGCCCGTGGCCGGCGGCCCCCTTGTCATCCCGTTCCCCGTCGCCGTACCCGCTCCCCTCCAGGTTGCCCGTATCGAACGGCCGCGTCAGCAGGCCGTAATATTCCTCTGCCGCCAGGCCCGGCTCCAGGCCGAACCGCTCCGGCCTGAGCACATCGTCGGGCAGGCCGTCGATGCCGGGGTTGATGGCCAGGTCGCAGGCCGCGTCCCAGTCGTGGCGGTTGCGCCCTTTGCGGCGCAGCGGGTGGAGGTGCAGCAGGTGCTTGACCAGGTGCTCCATGAGCGCCTGACGCTCGCCGGGGTCGTACTGCTCGAACAGGGGGGGATTGATGGACAGGGTCGGCACGCCGTCGCGGATGGTCACCCCGGCGGCATGGGGGGAGGCGGAGGCGGTCTCCCGGCGCAGGTTGAGCAGGAAATGGCCGTAGAAGGGCTTTTCCCGCAACAGGCGGATGATGGTGTTTTCCAGGGTGGTCATGGGTTAGGAGGGATTATCTCCTGTATAG
>DAIERH010000322.1 GCA_027346925.1 Geobacter sp. | reverse complement strand
GGCCCGCAGCCGGGGAACCATCGGCAAATACATGGCCGTCCAGACGGCTCACGCTGGTGGAGATCGTCAACCGTCCCCCTTCGGGCATGGCGTCACGGGCATTGCTGGCCAGGTTCATGATCACCTGTTCCAGTTGTCCACGGTCGGCCAGAACAATCACCTCACCATCGCACAGGTTTGTTTTCAACTCCACATCCTCGCCGATGATCCTTTCCAGAAAAGCGTGTGTCTGGGTAATAATCTCGTTGAGGTCGAGCGGGCGGGAGACCATCTGCTGTTTTCTGCTGAAGGCCAGCAGGCTGCGGGTAAGCTTGGCGGCCCGCTGGGCAGCGCCCAGGATCTGATCGACCAGCAGGAAGGCGCGCTCCCTGTCGTCAAGCTTGCTCCGCAGCATCTCGGAACAGTTCATGATAACCGTAAGGATATTGTTGAAATCATGGGCCACCCCTCCGGCCAGCGTTCCGATGGATTCCATCTTCTGGGAGTGGAGCAGTTGCGCCTCCATGCCGCGCTGCTTGGTGACGTCCATCCCCAGGCAGGCTACACCGGTCACGGAACCCTTCCCGTCCCGCAGCAGGGTATTGTCCCACACGATGAAGCATTCGCCGCCGTTGCGGGTGAGGATCCTGTTTTCATGGTGAAAGGGGATCAGGCCAGTGGCCATACCTTGCTGAAACAGGGAATACACCTCGGCCTTGATGTCCGGGGGGATGCAGGTCTCGAACCAGTTCATGCCCATGAGTTCGTCCCGCGGCCAGCCGGTCAGATCCAGCAGGAAGTCGTTGCAAAAGGTGACGGTACCCTTGCTGTCGAGCATGAGGGCGATCATGTGGACCCGCTCCATCAATTCCCTGAAGCGGCGCTCCACTTCAGAGTGGGTCTCATTGGCATGCCTGAGCCTGGCGACATACCTGCGGATGAGAAAAAACAGGAGCAGCGACGTCACCAGGATAAAGAGCCACCCCTTGACAATGGCGATTTCCGCCATGAGGTGCGGCTCTTTTACCAGGGTTTCCAGCAGCTTGTCGGAGAAGAATATCCACAGGCAACTGATTATGGCATATACGGCCACGATTTTGCTCGGTATCGAACGGGGGGGCGACGGTTCAGGTTTCACAGGGTTCATGCAATACGCCTTGCCTTGATGAGATACGCGCAAAAATCCGGACAGCCCCGGTCAGAGCGCAATGACCACTTTTCCCACATGGGCCCCGCTCTCCAGGTGCCGGAATGCCTGGGCTACCTCGGAAAACGGGAATACCCGGTCGATGACCGGATGGATGGCATGCAGGGAAATGACACGGTTCATGGCCTCGAACATTGCGCGGGACCCGACGTAGATGCCATGAATGCGGATGGCCTTCATGACCGCCGGCAGCGGATTGACCTCGCCGCGCTGCCCGGACAGGACACCGAGGAGACTGATATGCCCCCCCAGGCGGGTGGCCTTGATGGACTGGGCCAGGGTCCCGGCGCCCCCCACCTCCACCACGATATCGGCCCCCCTGGCGCCGGTCAGTTCCAGGACCCGTTTTTCCCAGGCAGGCTCGCTGCGGTAGTTGATCACGTCCGAGGCGCCCAATCCCTTCAGGCGCTCGGCCTTGGCATCGCTGCCGCTGGTGGCGATCACCCTGGCTCCGGCGGCCCCGGCCAATTGCAGGGCAAAGACCGACACCCCGCCACTCCCCATGACCAGCACCGTATCGCCGCAGGTGAGATTGCCGCTGTACAGGCAGTTCCAGGCCGATACCCCCGCACAGGGGAGCGTGGCCCCCTCCTCGAAAGAGAGATGGGGCGGAAGCGAAACCAGCCCCTCCTCGCCGAACAGGGCGTATTCCCGGAGAATGCCGTCACAGCCCCCACCCAGGGCGGATGGGGGAACGTCCGGCGTTATCCCGCCCGCCAGCCAGTTCTGGAAGAAGATGGGGGCGACCCGGTCTCCGGCCTTCCAGCGGGTCACCCCCTCCCCAACCTCGACAACCTCGCCGGCGCCATCGGAGAGCGGCACCAGGGGCAGCTTCAGATTGCGGCTGTAATTTCCGGTTGCCATCAGCAGGTCGCGGTAATTGAGGGATGCCGCCCTGATCCGCACCAACACCTGGCCGCACCCCGGACGGGGGATATCGGTTCCCTCCATCCGCAACCCATCTATCGTGAACGTTCCATCGATGACGTATTGCTTCATGGCTACCTCCTTTGTGAGAGTCATGCAAAACTTATATACAAAAATAAGAAATTAGCAATAAATAGGTTGCCGGGGATGTGACGAAAAAAAAGGCCGCCCCTCGACGTGGCGGCCTTCTGAAGCATACCTGGATTGTTACCTACCTACTGTTGTCATTGCATTAATCATCACCACCGCTG
>DAIERH010000321.1 GCA_027346925.1 Geobacter sp. | reverse complement strand
GGATACCGGACATGTATGACCTCCTGGTATGCCGCCAAAATATCACAAATGCGGGGCGATGCGCCACAATTTATGTATACGGGTCGCCGACCCTGGCGGCAGGGTGGCGGCTACGCGCTTTCCTTGACTTTTGCGGTAGTTGTTTGTACCGTTAGTGAATTTGAGCAGCGAGTAGCCGGAGGATTCACCATGGATTACAAAGACACCCTCAACCTGCCCAGCACCCCGTTCCCCATGAAGGCCAACCTGAACCAGCGTGAGCCGGAGATCCTGGCCCAGTGGGAGCAGAGCGGCCTGTACGAAAAGATGGAGGCGGCCGGGGCGGACAAGCCGCTCTATGTGCTGCACGACGGCCCCCCCTACGCCAACGGGCACATCCATATCGGCCATGCCCTGAACAAGATCCTCAAGGACATCATCCTCAAGGGAAAGCGCATGGAAGGGTTCAATGCCCCCTATGTTCCGGGCTGGGACTGCCACGGCCTGCCCATCGAGTTGCAGGTGGAGAAGAACCTGGGGTCGAAAAAGCACCAGATCAGCAAGCTGGAGATGCGCCGGGAGTGCCGGAACTACGCGGAAAAGTTCATCGCCATCCAGAAGGAGGAGTTCAAGCGTCTGGGGGTCTTGGGCGACTGGGACAACCCCTATCTGACCATGAACTACGAGTACGAGGGGCTGACCGCACGGGAACTGGCCAGATTCGCCCACAACGGCGGGCTGTATCGCGGCAAGAAACCGGTGCACTGGTGCTCCTCCTGCGTCACTGCCCTGGCCGAGGCAGAGGTGGAGTACGCCGACCACACCTCTCCGTCGATCTACGTCCGTTTCGCCCTCAAGGACGACCTCTCGGCCGCCATCCCGGCCCTGGCGGGCAAGCAGGCCTTTGTGGTGATCTGGACCACCACCCCCTGGACCATTCCCGCCAACCTGGCCATTGCCCTGCATCCGGATTTCCAGTACTGCGCCCTGGAAACGGAAAAGGGGATGCTGATCGTGGCCGAAGGGCTGAAGGACGCCTTTCTGCAGGCTATTGGCCTGACAGGGAACGTCGCGGCCACCTTCTCCGCTCAAGTGCTGGAACGCAAGTGCTGCAAGCATCCCTTCTACGACCGGGATTCCGTCATCCTGCTGGGCGAGCACGTCACCCTGGAGGCAGGCACCGGTTGCGTCCACACCGCACCGGGCCATGGCCAGGAGGACTACGAACTCGGCCTGAAGGAAGGGCTGGAGATCTACAACCCGGTGGACAACCATGGCCGCTACATCCAGAGCCTCGAGTTCTTCGGCGGCCAGTTCGTGTTCGATGCCAACCAGAGCGTGATCGACAAGCTGACCGAAACGGGCGCGCTGTTGGCCGTGTCCAGGATCAGCCATTCCTACCCCCACTGCTGGCGCTGCAAGAAGCCGATCATCTTCCGCGCCACCGAGCAGTGGTTCATCTCCATGCAGGCCAACGACCTGCGGCGGAAGTCGCTGGAGGCCGTGGAGCAGGTGCAGTGGATCCCCAGGTGGGGCCGCGACCGGATCCACGGCATGATCGAGAACCGCCCGGACTGGTGCATCTCGCGCCAGCGTTCCTGGGGGGTGCCGATCACCGCCTTCTCCTGCACGGCCTGCGGAGAGTACTTGGCCACCGGCGCCATCATGGACCACGTGGCCAGCCACTTCAGGCAGCACAGCTCGGATATCTGGTTCGACTGGGATGCCGCCAAACTCCTGCCGCCGGGCACGACCTGCCCGAAATGCGGGGCCGCCTCTTTCGAGAAGGAGATGGATATCCTGGACGTGTGGTTCGATTCCGGCGTCTCCCATGCCGCCGTGCTGGAGCCCAACCCCAAGCTGGCCTCGCCGGCGGACATGTACCTGGAGGGGAGCGACCAGCACCGCGGCTGGTTCCATTCGTCGCTCCTGGAGAGCGTCGGCACCCGCGGCCGGGCGCCCTACAAGAACGTCCTCACCCACGGCTTCGTGGTGGACGGCAACGGCCGCAAGATGAGCAAGTCGGTGGGCAACGTGGTGGCCCCGGAGGAGGTGATAAAGAAGTACGGCGCCGAGATACTGCGCCTGTGGGTGGCGGCCCAGGACTACCGCGACGACATCCGCATCTCCCAGGAGATCCTGACCCGCCTGTCCGAGGCCTACCGCCGCATCCGCAACACCTGCCGCTACATCCTGGGCAACATCAGCGACTTCGATCCGGCAAAGGACAGCGTCGAGCCGGCCGCAATGCCGGAGATCGACCGCTGGGCCCTGCACCAGTTGGAGCTGCTCAAGGAAAAGGTGCTGGCCTGCTACGGCGAGTACGAGTTCCACGTGCTGTACCACGCCGTGAACGGCTTCTGCACTGTGGAGATGAGCGCCTTC
>DAIERH010000320.1 GCA_027346925.1 Geobacter sp. | reverse complement strand
ATGAGAAAACAGGTAGCCGAAGCTACCGGTGCGCAACCTGGCAGAGTTCCGTCAGAATGTTGCCACTGCTTTTGGGATGGATAAAAGCGATCCTGGTCCCGTGTGCGCCGTTGCGCGGCGTTTCATCGATCATCCGGGCGCCGTCGGCCAGCATCTTGGCGATAGCAGCCTCCACATCCACCACCTCGTAGGCCAGATGGTGGATGCCGGGGCCATTCTTCTCCAGAAATCTGGCCACAGGGCTGTCTCCGGCCGTGGGTTCCAGGAGTTCGATCTTTGATTCTCCGATCTCCAGCATGGCGACCCGCACCTTCTGTTCGGCCACCTCTTCGACCCCCATAAACGCCATCCCCAACCTGTCGCGATAGAAGGGAAGGGATTCATCGAGGGAGGACACCGCAACGCCGATATGGTTGATCTTCGTGAGCATCACTCCCCCTAAAGAACCACGGTCTCGTGGTGTTTGCCGAATACCTCCCTGAAGACATCGGCGATCTCTCCCAGCGTCGCATACGCCTTGACCGCATTCAGGATGTGCGGCATGAGGTTATCCGTTCCCCTGGCCGCTGCTTCCAGGGACTTCAGGGTCTCTTGTACCTTGGCGCCGTTCCGCCCGGCCTTCATCGCACCCAGCGATTTCTTCTGGGCGACCTCGACCTCTTCCTTGATCTTGAGCAGTTCCGGCGCGGCCTCGCCCTGCACCGTGAACTTGTTGACGCCGACGATGACCATGTCGTTCGACTCGATGGCTTTCTGGTAGGCGTAGGCCGAGTCCTGGATCTCCTTCTGCTGGAAGCCGCGCGAGATGGCCTCCACCGCCCCCCCCAATTTGTCGATCTTCTCGATGTACTCCATGGCGGCCTGCTCGATCCGGTCGGTCAGCGACTCCACCAGGAACGAGCCGGCCAGGGGGTCGATACTGTCGGCAACGCCAGATTCGTAGGCGATCACCTGCTGGGTGCGCAGGGCGATGCGCACCGAGTCCTCGGTGGGCAGTGCCAGGGCCTCGTCGCGGGAGTTGGTGTGCAGCGACTGGGTCCCCCCCAGCACGGCGGCCAGGGCCTGGATGGTGACGCGCATGATGTTGTTGTCCGGCTGCTGGGCGGTCAGGGTGCAGCCAGCGGTCTGGGTGTGGAAACGGAGCATCTGGGACTTGGGATCCTTGGCACCGAAACGCTCCTTCATGATCCTGGCCCAGATGCGGCGGGCGGCACGGAACTTGGCCACCTCCTCCAGGAGGTTGTTGTGGGCGTTGAAGAAGAAGGCCAGGCGCGGGGCGAATTCGTCGACAGCCAGGCCGGCCCTGATCGCCGCCTCAACGTAGGCGATGCCGTCGGCCAGGGTGAAGGCCACCTCCTGTACAGCCGATGAACCGGCCTCCCGGATGTGGTACCCGGAGATGGAGATGGTGTTCCACTTGGGCACATGGTCCTTGCAGTAGGCAAAGATGTCGGTGATGATCCGCATGGACTCCCTGGGGGGATAGATGTAGGTGCCGCGGGCCATGTACTCCTTGAGGATATCGTTCTGGATGGTGCCGGAGATCTTGTCCGGCGAGACACCCTGTTTCTCGGCCACGGCGATGTACATGCAGAGCAGGATGGCGGCGGTGGAGTTGATGGTCATGGAGGTGGAGACCTGGTCCAGGGGGATGCCGTCGAACAGGATCTCCATGTCGGCCAGCGAGTCAATGGCCACGCCCACCTTGCCCACCTCACCCTGGCTCATGGCAGCATCCGAGTCGTACCCCATCTGGGTCGGCAGGTCGAAGGCCACCGACAGGCCGGTCTGGCCGGCGGAGAGCAGGTACTTGTACCGCTCGTTTGATTCCCTGGCCGTGCCGAACCCGGCGTACTGGCGCATGGTCCAGAAACGGCCGCGGTACATGGTCGGCTGCACACCGCGGGTAAAGGGATACTGGCCGGGGAAGCCCAAGTGTTCCTCGTAGCCGGGATAGTCGAAGCCCGGCGTGAAACAACGCTCCATCTCGATGTTGGAGGTGGTCAGAAACTCTTTCTTCCGTTCCGGCGCCTTGGCGACGTTTCGGGCAACGGTCTCCTCCCATTTCTGTTTGCTGTCGTGGATGCCCATGGTTATTTCTCCCAAAAAGTGAATTAAGGCCTGTGAAAAGTATTTGAAACCAGGGTGAATGGGATAAACGCAGCCACATCTAAAAACTAATGGCAAGAAGTTTGGGGGAATACCAGCCTCTTGCCATTAGCCTTTCTCTGTGCCTGTGTGCCTCTGTGTATGGAGAGGGGCTAAAGAACTGCCTTCAGATACTTTGACGTGCATTCGCGCTTTTCGCGCTCGATCTCGCCGGCATCCACCTCGACGAACTTCTCGTCCGGGCTGACCTTGAACAGCGGCTGCCCCTTCTGGACAATGGT
>DAIERH010000031.1 GCA_027346925.1 Geobacter sp. | reverse complement strand
CGCTTCTTCTGCTAACAGTGACAATAGATTCAAGGACTATATGTGTCGCCGGTCAAGCCAAACCTCCAGCCGCCATTACTATTGCGCCGATCAACACCTATCTCGGCGAACTCGA
Source organism: Geobacter sp. (assembly GCA_027346925.1). GTDB lineage: Bacteria > Desulfobacterota > Desulfuromonadia > Geobacterales > Pseudopelobacteraceae > JACPFJ01. Next base: position 15,165 of record DAIERH010000031.1, on the reverse strand, counting down.
AATGGTGGTAGATAATGCCGAGGATATTTACGAGCACGCGAAATCGAACAAGTGGAAACATATCGGCGGCAAGTTGAACGCCATCAGGAAAGTGGAACAGTCCCATCTCGCTGCCCCAAACGAAACAACTACAAACCTGTTGCCACGTCTGATTGAAGCGATATCCGATCTTGAGCAGGCTGTTGCTTCGCAACACCGATTGGATTCGATGATATATGCAAACCGGATCATGATAATCGGCGCCAAGATGGCGGCACCGCTCAAGCCACGTATCCCTACCAATGTTTCGGTTATCGCTTTTTGTGCCAGAAAATTGGAAATTTTATCGGAAACCCAGCATGTGGATACCATGGCGGATATTGTCTATAAAATTCACCTGTCCTGGCAGTCGCTGATACCGCAGGTGATTGAGCACGGCGGCAGCAAGGAAATCAAGAAATTCGCTGAAATAATGAAACGGCTGGAGGGGGCAAAGACACCTGACGAATATGCCCGGCAGGCCTCGTCGGTCCTGGAAGAAGTGACCGTTCTCGAACATATATTCCTGAAGTGACGGGCGTGCTCCAAATGAAAATGGCAAAACAACTCCATGAAAACCACATGTTATGAAGGCATTTCACGACAACTACGATTAAACTTGCAATTTTAAACGACAATTAGTAATGTGACATGGTTTGTTCAATCAACGAGAATTAAGGAGTTGCCTTCGGTATGAGTAAAGAAGAAGCGATTGAAGTCGAAGGAACGGTGATCGAGCCTTTGCCGAACGCCATGTTCCGCGTCAAGCTGGAGAACGATCATATCGTGCTGGCACACATCTCCGGCAAAATGCGTAAGTACTTCATCAAGATACTTCCCGGTGACAAGGTAACGGTTGAACTCTCTCCCTATGACCTGAGCCGCGGGCGCATCACTTATCGCGCCAAATAATCAGCATTTATCACGTATTATGACTACAGGCCGACCTCCAGGGTGGGCTTGTCGCATTTCATAAATCCCCATATCAGCGAGGATACAAGCAATGTACACCGTAGCAGACTTGAAAAAAGGGCTCAAAATCACGCTCGACGGCGACCCTTACCTTGTCATCGCCTTTGACTTCACCAAGCCGGGCAAGGGACAGGCGCTTTACCGCACCAAGATGCGTAACATGATCAACGGCACGATCCTCGACCGCACCTACCGTTCCGGCGAGACCTTTGAACCGGCCAGCCTGGAAGAACGCCAGATGGAATACCTCTACAAGGAGGGGACCCATTACACCTTCATGGATCAGCAGACCTACGAGCAGGTGGTGATGGAGGAGGACGCCATGGGCGACGCCAAGAACTACCTGCTGGAAAACCTCAAGGTGGATGTGCTGCTGTTCGGAGAAAAGGCCATCGGCGTCACGCTCCCCAACTTCGTCAACCTGCGGGTGGTGCAGACCGACCCTTGGGCCAAGGGGGACACCAGCGGCAACGACTCCAAACCCGCCACCGTGGAAACCGGCTATGTCCTCAGAGTGCCTCCCTTTATCGAAGAGGGCGAATTGATAACCATCGATACCCGCACCGGTGAATACTCGACCCGCGTCAAGGGGTAAGCACCGCAGCGACCCAACAAGCATACAGGGCGAGTCTTAATGACTCGCCTTTCTTTTTTGTGTGGTGATCACGATGGATTCACGAGATAGCAACCTGTATCAGCGGGCAAACATTATCCGGTCGATTCGCGACTTTTTTGTCTCCAAAGGATTCCTGGAGGTGGAAACGCCGCAGCGGATCCCGGCCAATGCGCCCGAGGAGCATATCGAGCCCTTCAGGTCGGGCGAACGTTTCATGCATACTTCGCCGGAGATATGCATGAAACGGCTGCTCTGCCGAGGACATGGGAAGATATTCCAGATTTGTCGCTGCTGGCGTAGCGATGAACGCGGCAGGCGGCACGTGCCGGAGTTCACCATGCTTGAGTGGTATCGCACCCACAGTGACTACCGGGACCTGATGGTCGATTGCGAGGAACTGCTGGCATGGGTCGCGGAGGCCTGCCAGACAGCCGGGAAAATGCCTGACAAAAACCGGCTTGACGGTTGGTTTGAAAAGGCGCAGCGGATCACCGTGCGCGAGGCGTTTGCCCGCTTTGCCGCCACGGATATGGAGACTGCGGTCCGCAACGGCAGCTTCGACGAGCTCATGGTCACCGCCGTGGAACCGGCCCTGCCCCAAGGCGCGCCGGTTATCCTGATGGACTACCCGGCCGCCGTGGCCGCCCTGGCCCGGCTCAAACCGGATGACCCTGCTGTGGCCGAGAGATTCGAGCTATACGCGGGGGGGCTGGAACTGGCCAATGGCTTCAGCGAACTCAATGACCCCGTTGAACAGCGGCTACGCTTCGAAGCAGCCAATCGCACCCGCCTCGAACTCGGCTCTGCGCCCCTGCCTCTTCCGGAGCCATTCCTGAGGGAGTTGGCGGCAATGCCGCCATCTGCCGGTATTGCCCTGGGGGTGGACCGTCTGGTGATGCTCTGCACCGCTGCGGAACGGATCGACGATGTGCTGGCGTTTACGCCGGAGGAGTTGTAAGGCATTGGAACCCAAAACGCCGGGACGCATTTTAGGCATCTTTGCGCCTTTGCGTTAAGTTTGAGCAGTTTTTGGGATACTATCGCGATAGGCTATCCGCTCTCCCCGGTAGTTCCTCAGAATCAGCATATCCCCTTCCCGTTCCACATCATCCGGGAGGAGCGCAACCTTTCCCTTGCCATCCGGCAGATCGATCACGTAATGCGGCACTGCCATGCCCGAGATAAAACCGCGCAGTCCCCTGACGATCTCCAGCCCTTTAGTCACGGGGGTCCGGAAATGGGCCGTTCCCCTGACCAGATCCATCTGATGGATATAATAGGGTCTGACCCGGATCTCCAGCAGGCGTGTCATCAGTTCGGCCATGGTCTCCACCCGGTCGTTCACGCCGGCCAGCAGCACGGTCTGATTTCCCAGCGGTATCCCCGCATCTGCCAATAGACCGCAGGCATGGGCCGACGTAGCCGTAATCTCGGCGGGATGATTGAAGTGGGTGTTGACGTACAGGGGGTGGAACCGCTTCAGGAGGACACAAAGCTCCGCAGTTACCCGTTCCGGCAGGGTAACCGGGACGCGGGTGCCGATGCGGATGATGGCCACGTGGGCGATGGCCCTCAGGCGCCCCAGGATGTGCCGCAACGAGGAGTCATCAAGCATGAGCGGGTCTCCGCCGGAGAGGATCACGTCCCGGATGGCAGGGGTAGCGGCGATATAGGCCAGGGCCTGTTCGAGCGCCGCCCCTGAGAGCGGCGCCTCCCCTGCCCCGACGTGCCGCTTGCGCATGCAAAAGCGGCAATACACCGGACATTGGTTCGATACCAGCAGCACCGCCCGATCTGGGTAGCGATGGATCAGACCGGGCACCGGGCTGAGGCTGGCCTCGGCCAGCGGGTCGGGAAGCTGACCGTCATCCTCCAGTTCCCGTACGTCGGGGATGCACTGCCGCCAGAGCGGATCCCCCGGTTGCCGGACCAGGGCGGCATAGGTGGGAGACAGCCGAAAAGGGTAGACGCTGGCAACCGCCGCCGCCTTGTCGAATTCAGGTGTATTTTGCGTTATTTCTTGAAGAGTTATTGACTTACTGGTAATGTAATGCATAAACCTTTGAGAGACAAGCCGACTAGACGGAGTACTCTCGTTTCCTTGGTCGCTGAATTGGAGAATTAACTTGAAAATATACGGATTATGTGAAATATACAACCCTGTTGAACATAACCGGTTGTAACCACAACGGTAACCATCCATGTACACCAACTATTTCGGTTTCAACGAAAAGCCCTTTACCCTGACCCCTAATCCACGCTTTATCTTCCTCAGCAAGAATCACAAAGAGGCATTTGCCCACCTGCTGTACGGCATCAACAACCACTATGGCTTCATCGCCCTGATCGGCGAGGTGGGCGCAGGCAAGACCACGGTATTGCGCGCCCTGTTGGGACAACTCCAGGATGCGAACTATCGCAGCGCCCTCATATTCAATCCCTGCCTGAGCGGCGTCGAACTGCTGCGGAGCATCAATCACGAGTTCGACATCGACGCGTGCTCTGAGCACGCCAACGAACTCCTTGCAGAACTGAATCGCTTCCTTTTGGCGGAAAACGCCGAAGGCAGGACCGTGGTACTGGTCATTGACGAGGCCCAGAATCTGCAGCCCGAGGTTCTGGAGCAGATTCGCCTCATCTCCAACCTGGAAACCGAGGATGACAAGCTGATCCAGATCGTCCTGTCCGGCCAGCCCGAACTTGAATTCCTGCTGGAACGTCCGGACCTGCGACAGCTCAATCAGCGCATCGCCGTCCGTTACAAGCTCCGCCCCATGAGCATGAATGAAACCCATGCCTATGTCCGTCACCGCATGGAGGTGGCCGGAGAAACCGGCGGTGTCTCTTTCAGCCCTAATGCCATCCAGATGATCCATCTCTACACCCGCGGCATTCCCCGCATGATCAACATCCTGGCGGACCGGTCACTGCTGGTGGCCTACGGCGACGAGCGCCGGCGTATCGGCGTGGGCATCGTGTTCCGGGCCATCGCCGAGATTTGCAACCTCCCACGGGGACGCCGAATTACACTGGCCGTTGCAGGGCTGACCGTGGTCGTTATTGCCCTGCTCCTTGCCGCAGGAGCCATGCGCCGTCCAACCCTGCGCAGCGGCGGGGCCCAACCGTCAGCGGCTGTCACCGCCTTTCCCGCCAGGGTGGCGCCATGAGTTCAATCCTCAAGGCCCTTAAGAAACTGGAAGACAGTAAGACAGCCCGGCCACCAGGCTCGCTGCATATCGATGCGGATATCTTGCGCAACGAGACGCCGCGCCGCCTTTCACTCCCGGGTATTCTCCTGGTTTCGGCGCTTCTTTTTATCTGCGGGAGTGGCGCCACCTATCTCTACATGAAGCAGGCCGTGTCGTCCCCCTCCGGGCGGCCACCTGTCCCGGCCGGAGCTGAGCCGGCCGTCAACCAACCACCGCCACAACCGCTGGCCGGCGCCCCCCTCCCCCCATCTCCGGCAGCAGCGGCGCCCCTACAGCACGGCCCGTCGCGCCCCCCGGTGCCGTCGACTCCGGCGAAGCCCACCACGGCATCGCCCGCTGTCACGGCCGCGCCGGCGGCAAAGCGCCCTGCCGAGGCCGTGATCCATACGGCGCCCCCCCCCGACATACCGACCACCGCTCCGGCCGTTACGGCACCGACTGTGAAGGTCAACGGCATTGCCTTTCAAGGCGATGGGTCCGGCAGCGTGGCGGTGGTCAACGGGGTCCCGGTTGCCACCGGTTCCATGATCGAGGGAGCCAGGGTGGAGGATATCCAGAAGGATCGGGTGCGGTTCAGCTACGGCGGAGAAAAATTCGATGTTGGCCTGGGGAAATCAAACCGATGAGTCGGACCTTGGGGCAATCACCCTGACAAACCTGACCAGATAATCAATGCCCGACCAGACGGTGAGCAGGGTCGCGATCCAGAGATAAAACATCCCGAAATTATGCATGTTAACGTGCAACCAGGGGCGCTGGATACCGAAAAACCAGTTGTAATCGTAGTTCAGCAGAAGCCCCAGAATGGCCACGATCTGGAAGATGGTCTTGAACTTACCCAGGTCGCTGGCCTGGATGACGATACCTTCGCTCGACGCAATGCCGCGCAGTCCGGTAATGACAATCTCCCGCCCCAGAATAACCAACACCATCCAGGCCGGCACCCTGTCGAAGGGCAGGATCATGATCATGGCGGCCATGACGATCAGTTTGTCGGCGATGGGGTCCAGAAATTTTCCGAACACGGTTACGATCCCCATGCGACGGGCCAGGTAACCGTCAAGCCAGTCGGTGACCGATGCAAGCGCAAAGACGGCCGCGGCCCAGAATCCGGCTGGCCGCGAGGGGGACAGCAACAGCACGGCCATCAGGGGGATGGCGGCGATCCGCATCATGGTGAGGATGTTGGGCAGATTGAGGATGGGGTGATTTGAGCGAACAGACATGGTTTCAGTTGCCTTGATAGGATTGCATGTAGGACAGTACCCGGTTGACATAGGTGCGCGTTTCAGCGTAGGGGGGGATACCCCCGAACCTGGCGACCTTGTTCAAGCCGGCGTTGTAGGCGGCCAGGGCCAGGGAGACATCTCCGCGAAAGGTATCCAGCAGGAAACGCAGGTACTTGACGCCGCCCTCCACGTTGTCCTTGGGATCGAAACTGTTTACGACCTTGAGCGATCTGGCGGTGCCGGGCATGAGCTGCATCAGGCCACTGGCCCCTTTTTGCGAGACGGCATTGGGGTTGTAGCCCGATTCGGCGTGGATGACCGCCTTGATCAGCGAGGTGCTGACCCCGTATTTGTCGGAACATATCTTGATGATCTGCTCGTATTCCGCCGGATTGACCGCCCTTGAAAAACGCAATCTGGTACGTAACTGTTTGTCTTTTCTGAGGTCGCGCATGAATATCTTGAAGCGTTTGTCCGTGGGGGCATCGGTGAAGTGGATGATCCCCTCCCCGTCCTCAAAGCGGTAGATATCGCCCCGGGCCGGCATAATGGCGGTTATGAAAGCACCGCATGCCAACGCCGCAACCAGCAGCACCCTATGATTTCCCTGCCGTTTCGTACCCATGGTAGAGCAATAATCCCAAAACATGGCGTTTTGTCAAGTTTAATCGTCCCAGCCCTTGCTTTGGGACCAGGAGCGGCCAGTTTGAAATTGACATTTTTCAGTCCATGTTTTACAAAAGTTCTTTGTTTAAGGAGGTAGACATTTGAGCGATCAAAGTATCACCTATAAGGATGCAGGGGTAGACATCGCGGCAGGTAACAGCTTTGTCGGCATGATCAAGCCGTTGGTCAAATCGACCTTCCGGCCCGAGGTCATGGCGGAGATTGGCGGCTTCGGCGGGCTGTTCTCCCTCAACACCGCCAAGTACCACAACCCGGTGCTCGTATCGGGAACCGACGGCGTCGGCACCAAGCTCAAGATCGCCTTCATGGCCGATCAACATGACACCGTGGGGATCGACCTGGTGGCCATGTGCGTCAATGACATCGTGGTGCAGGGCGCCGAGCCGCTTTTTTTCCTTGACTATCTGGCCACCGGCCGGTTGCTCCCCGAAAAGGCTGCTTCAATTGTCAAGGGCATTGCCGAGGGGTGCCGTCAGGCCGGCTGCGCCCTGATCGGAGGGGAGACCGCCGAGATGCCCGGCTTCTATGCCGACGGCGAATACGACCTGGCCGGCTTCAGCGTGGGCGTGGTGGAGCGGGATCACATCATCGACGGTTCCGGCATCTCGGTCGGCAACCGCCTGATCGGCATCGCCTCCAGCGGCCTTCACAGCAACGGCTACTCCCTGGCGCGCAAACTGATCTTCGAGCGCATGGGCCTTTCCATCGATTCCGAACTGCCCGGAACCGGGCATACGGTTGCCGAGGAACTGCTCAGGCCTACCCGCATCTATATCCGTTCCATACTGAACCTGCTCAAGGATTTCAGTATTAACGGCATTGCCCATATCACCGGCGGCGGCCTGCTGGAAAACATCCCCCGCGTGCTGCCTCCGGGATGCCGGGCCACCATCAGCCTTGCCAGTTGGGAGCGGCCGGTGCTGTTCGATATTCTGCGCGACGCGGGCAACGTGGAGCGCGATGAGATGTTCCGCACCTTCAACATGGGGATCGGCATGGTGCTGGCCGTCACCGCCGGCGAGGCCGAAGACGTGCTGGATCGGCTTCGCGGGCTTGACGAACGGGCCTGGATGATCGGTGAAATCACGGCCACCCCCGACGGCACCGACGGCGTCGAACTGGTGGAAGGGTAATGACCGGCGGACAGCCCATCAAGCTGGGTATCCTGGTTTCGGGCAACGGTTCAAACCTGCAGGCGATCATCGACGCTATCGAGGCCGGCGGCCTCGATGCCCGCATCGCCTGTGTCGTCAGCAGCACCCCCGGGGCGTTCGCCCTGACCCGTGCCAGCCGGCACAACATCCCGGTGGTCATCCATGAGAACAGGGGTTTCACCAACCGCAGGGAATACGACGCGGCCTTGGTGAAGATCCTGCGCGACCACGGGGTCGAACTGGTCATCCTGGCCGGATACATGCGCATCCTATCCGAGGTGATGGTCACGGCCTTTCCCAATGCCATCATGAACATCCACCCTGCCCTGCTGCCGGCCTTTCCCGGCCTGCACGCCCAGAAACAGGCCCTCGACTACGGCGTGCGCTTCTCGGGCTGCACAGTGCATTTCGTCGATTGCGGTACCGATACCGGCCCGATCATCCTGCAGTCGGTCGTTCCGGTCGAGCAGGACGATACGGAAGAGTCGCTCTCCGCCCGCATACAGAAGGAGGAGCACCGCACGTATCCCGAAGCGGTCAGGCTCTTTTGCGAGGGCAGGATCCGGCTGGAGGGCAGGCATGTACGGATACTGCCATAATTTTCCTTGACACACGGCTGAAGCAGGTGGTATTAATTTTACTTTCACTCAAATAATCACGTAATTTTACGTTTGCATGGAGGTGCAGTTTGGCTCATCACAAGTCGGCAATCAAAAGGATCAAACAGAACGCGAAGAAGAACGCCCGTAACCGGCACGTATCATCGACGCTGAAGACATATATCAAACGGGTTCGCGAAGCGGTTGACGCCAAGAACAAGGACGCTGCCGTGGCAGCCCTTCAGGCCGCCATACCGGTCATCGACGCCTCGGCCTCCAAGGGGGTCATCCACAGTTCCAACGCCTCCCGCAACGTGTCGCGCCTGACCAAGCTCGTCAACACCCTCGGCTGATAGACACACATAGAAACAATGAAGGGGACTGCCGTTACGGCACGTCCCCTTTTTCGTTATTCATGAATCCTCCTGTCACTTTTCAAGCAGTATCAGTTGAACATCCATCACATTCGTTCCGGTGGGGCCGGTTATTAGCAGCCCGTTGATAGCCTTGAAAAAGGCATACGAATCATTGCGGGCGAGAAAAATGTGCGGATCGAGGCCCCTTATGCGCGCCTCGGACCCTGTCCTGCCGGTAACAACCGCGCCGGCCGCGTCCGTAGGGCCATCGGTCCCATCAGTGCCCGCCGAGAGAAAGGTGATGCCGGCGACATCGTGCACCGCCATGCCGAAAGCCAGTGCCAACTCGGTATTCCTTCCCCCCGTGCCGTTGCCGGTAACCGTTACGGTTGTCTCTCCCCCTGCCACAAGGCAAACCTTTTCACCATGTTCCATCGCCTTCAGGCGATCCAGTGCCGTTTTCGCAAGCTTTTGTCCTGCGTGCGAGGCTTCACCGGTCAAACTGGTCGCTATGATCGAGGCAGCGTACCCGGACTGCTCAGCCGCCTTTTTTGCCGCCTCCAGCGCCGCTGTATTGTTTCCGATGACGATATTCTCCACTCGGTCGAATATCGGATCGCCCGCTTTCGGCGTCTCGGGGATGTCACCGCCGGCTCCGGAGAAAAGCAACTTCATTACGTTTGGCGGCATCGATTCGGCCAGCCCGTATTTGCAGATGACATGCAATGCGTCGGAAAAGGTCGAGCTGTCCGGCGATACGGGACCGGACGCGATCACATCAAGGGGGTCGCCGATGACATCGGAAAGAATGAGGGAAACAATCCGGGCCGGACAGGCAATTTCCGCAAGGCGCCCTCCCTTTACTGCCGAAATGTGTTTCCTGACGGTATTGAGCTCGTAAATGTCGGCCCCTGCCCTCAGCAGCAACTCGGTTACGCGCTGTTTCTCTGCCAGTGTAATCCCTTCACACGGGCAGGAAAGAAGGGACGATCCCCCTCCCGAGATCAGGAAGACTGCCAGCGTGCGGTCATCCGCCGCGTTCAAGAGGTTGAAAACCTGCTCGGCAGCCCGCATGCCGTTTTCATCCGGCAGAGGATGTCCGGATTCAAAAACATTCACCGTATCCGGAAAAAAGCAGGGGCCGACATGGCCATACTTTGTGATGACAATCCCCTCAGTCGAGATGTCTCCGACTCCGTCGAGGAGGCCCTTGGCCATCAATGCTGCAGCCTTACCCAGACTGACGAAGCAGAGCCTCTGCAACCCTTCATTTTCGAACAGGGATCGCACCTGCCGGCAATACCGGCTTACGGCCCTGTATGGATCGACTGCCTGAAGCGCTTCGTCGAAAAAGAAACGGATCATCTCTTCGGAAGTTTTGTGAGAAGCCATGGTACCTACCTCTTTCATTATTTCAGACTGTCTCGCTAGCCCCGGCCACTCCGGAAACACGTTCCGATGCTCCTACCTTTACCCTGAGCGTCTTGGGTATAAGGAAGAAGATCAACACGGCGCCAACCATCAGGATGGCGGCGATGATATACAGCGCTGCCGACGGATCGGATGAGAACCTTTTTGCCCAGATCGGGATATTGGGTCCGAAATATCCGCCGAGATTTCCCACCGAGTTGACTATGCCGATACCGGCAGCCGCGGCCGTACCGGCAAGAAATGCAGACGGAATCGGCCAGAACAGCGGCATCGACCCGATGACCCCCAGTGTGCTGATGGAGAGGAATAGTATGGAGAGGATCGGATTGGATGCGAAAATACCGCTCAGGACCAGGCCTGCGGCCCCTGCGGTAACATTGAACACGTAATGCAGCCGACGTTCGCCGGTCTTGTCGGAATGATTGCTCAGGAATATCATGCCGACAACTGCCACGCCGTACGGTATGGCGGTGATCAGGCCGACCCCCAGATACCCTTTGATACCCAAAGCCTTGACCAGGGTTGGAAGCCAGAATGCGATGCCGTACAGACCGATCATCAAAGTGAAGTACACGGCGCACAACACCCACACCTTGCCGCTCTTGAAGGCATCGCTCAGCCTGTGTTCGGTCTTGTGCCGGTCTTCCGCCGCAATGTTTGCCGCCAGCAGGGCCTTTTCATCGGAAGTGAGCCATTTTGCCTCTTCGATGCTGCTATCGAGGTAGAGCATCACGCTGAGTCCCACCAGCACGGAGGGAACCCCTTCCGCCAGGAACAGCCACTGCCAGCCCGTCAAACCCAGCGTCCCGGAAAAAGCATCCATTATCAATCCTGATATGGGGTTACCCAGCACCCCGGATACGGCAATCGCCGCCACGAACCATGCCGTTCGGGTTGAACGGAGTCTGGAGGGGTACCACAAGGTCAGATAGAAAATGACCCCAGGGAAGAATCCGGCCTCCGCGATCCCAAGAAGAAAGCGCATGATATAAAAAGACCATTCGCCTTTGATAAATATCATGCACGAGGAAATGATCCCCCACGATATCATGATCCTGGTAATCCACATCCTTGCCCCGTATTTATTCAACAGCACATTGCTGGGGACCTCGAAAAAGAAGTAACCGATGAAGAAGATGCCGGCGCCCGTGGCAAATGCCGCGTCACTCAACGACAAATCCTTGAGCATCTGCAGTTTTGCAAAGCCTACGTTCACCCTGTCGAGGTATGCCAGAATATAGCAGAGGAAGAGGAACGGAATTAACCTGCTGTCTACTTTGCGATACGTTTGCGCTTCAAAGCTGTTGCCGGCTTCCATGCTGCACCTCCTATTGGTTTGTGTTGCTTCGTCAGTTGCTCCTGTTCGACTCCGTTTTATGCACATATAACATCATTTGTACAACAAGGTTCACGACACATGTGGGTCGTTTTGCTTATTATGTTGATATTTAAAAATAATTCCATTGGTAAGTTGACAGGTATCCGGTTGAGTTTGCCAAATATTTTGTACATTTTGCACAAAATGGGATACAGTGTTCTAATCTTAATGGTTCGCAATTTCCGCTATGGAACCGGCGCCTGCCGGAGGAGAGCCGTATGATCATCCCTGATGAACTGGCACAAGAGATAGTCAACATTACCCATGCGCTTACCCGGCAGAACGTGAACATTATGAACCGGGAAGCCGTAATCATCGGCACGGCGCAGAAACACCGTTACAAGACTTTCCATAAAGGGGCGCAGGACGTTATTGAATCTGGAGAACCTGTGGAGATCCAACCCGACGAAGTGCAGCGCTATCCGGGTGCGCTACCCGGACTGAATCTTCCGATTGTGCTCGAAGGGCAGATTATCGGGGTTGTCGGTGTGTCCGGAGCCCCGGACGAGGTACGGGCATACGCCCGGCTGGTGAAAAAGATCACGGAACTTATCCTGGAGCGTGAACTTATTCAACGGGAGGTCCGCTCCCGCCTGCGTCTCAAGGAACAGTTGGTCGAACTGCTCATCTGGCGCTTCGGCCCGGAAAATCTCCAACGCATAAAGCGGATAGCCAACACGCTCACTATCAACCTCAACGCCACGCGTGCAGTTGTCGCGGCAGACGTCGGAACATTGATCGATAATTCCTATGCGGAATACGGAGAGTCAGAGCTTGTCTTGGAGCGATTCTCCGAAAGTGTCGTACAACACCTGACAGAGCATCAGCACATATCTCATGACGAGGTCGCCGTGGTGTTCGAGAAAAAATTGATTATACTGAAAGCATTCAAATCGGCAGACTGTGATGAGGTGCGACGGTGGACGGGAACATTGCAGAGGTCCTTGGATCTCATGCAGAAGGGAAAGGTCTATTGCGGCGCCGGCGCGGTTTGCCGGACGACCGGGGAGTATCAGTTTTCGTTCATGCAGGCTGAGTACTGCCTTAAACAGTGTTCGCCTGAAAGGCCCTATAGTACGGTATATGACCACGACCTGAGATCCAGTTACCTGCTTCACAAGGTAACGTCGAGCCCGGAGAACATTATCCTCGATCCGCTGCTGGAGTCGTTCCGGCAAGCCTTTTCAAAAAAACTCGAATACGTCAAGACGCTGAGGGTACTTCTTGAGAATAACCTGGAAATAAAGAAGACTGCTTACGCTCTCGGCATTCACAGGAATACACTCCTGTACAGACTGGAATCCATAAAAGAGGCTTCAGGTCTTGATCCGGTCAAACGGCTTGACGATGCCATCATGGCCAGAATTCTGGTAAGCATACCGGATGTGGTCTGATACGCCTCACCTTTCATAGCGGCCACCGTTTCCGGACAAACAGTGCCTGTGCCCGTCAGCCCTTTCCTCCCCCGCAGATTCCCATCACCAGGCCATGCATCAGGGTGTAGGGATTGCCGCCGGTCTTTGAGCCCACGTCGCAGCGGTACAGCTCCTCAAAGATACTCCGCAACTCCTCCCGCCGGAAATTCTTGGCTTGCAGAATCATCTCCCCCAGGAAAAAGGGTATGATGCCCACCTCCCGGCCGATATCGGCCTGGGGCGCCTTGCGGTCAAGCATCTCCCTGATCCGCCACAACTGCCGGAAATGACGGCTCAGGGCGCCGATCATCTGAAAACTCTCTTCGCCATTGCGAAACAGGGCATCGAGGGATCTCAGAGAATTCCTGAGATCGCGATTACCCAGAAAACGGGCCAATTCAAAGGCAGTAAAGGCCTTGGTGCTGCTGGCCACGGCCCGCACGTCATCAACCGTGATCCTGGGCCGTTGCCCGGCATAGGCCGCCAGCTTTTCCACCTGGGAGGACAGTTCCTGCAGATTGTTGCCGATCAGAAACGCCAGTAACTCCGCCCCTGCCGCTTCGATCTGCTTACCCTGGAGCGTGGCCTCACCCTGGATGAAACCGCCCAGCTTGTTGTCGTACAGGCGCTTGAATTCCACCAGCGCCCCCTGCTTTTTGAGTTCCAGGAAGATCTTCTTGCGTTGATCTATCTTGGCGCCGGTGAGGATCAGGCAGGTGGTCGGGACCGGATCCCGAACATAGGGCAACAGTACCTCAAGGGCGTCGGCCTTGAGCGCCTCGGCCCGTTTAACCAGCACCGCCCGCCGCTCTGCGAACATGGGGAGGGTCTGGGCGGCATCGACGATCTCCACTCCCTTGGACTCATTGCCGAAGAAACAATTGAAGTTGAAATCCTTGAGCGACGGATCAATGACGCGATCCAGCAGCAGGCGGGCGGCCCGCTCGACCAGGAAGGGTTCCTCGCCGTACAGATAGCAGAGGGGCGGGATTTTCCCCTTGCCGAGGGATGTCTCCAGTTCCTGAGGAGTCATATCAGTAGGACTGTTCCACGGCTGTCAGAAATTTTTGGGACAGGATGTGGGAGGCGGCTGCCAGCGCGGCTTCCTCGGCCGAACGTTGGAGGGCCAGGTTCATGTTGGCGGGATAATCCTGGGAGGCCTTCAGCGTTCCCTTCCAGAGCGGTGTTGCCGTCCCCCGGCGGCGCAGTTCCAGTTCCACCTCGATGGTCAAGCGGTATTCCCTGGCAAAGTCCACGGCACTGAAAGAGATGGCCCGCGTGGTATATGAACGCAGACTGCCGCTGACGTTCAGGTCCGCATCCGCCAGGCTTGCCGCGGGATACAGCCCGCGCAGGGCATGGCCCTCCTCCAGCAAGGCGCGGCGGATCACCGTCTGGGCCGTGGGGCTGACCGTGGTGTTGGCGATGAAGGCCACCCACAAGGACTGTCCGGGGGCCAGGCGGTTCTCGGCGGAACCGGCCAGGCGGTAACCGCAGCCCATGAGGAGAGAAAACAGGACTGCCGGGAACAACAGGCGCAGGCCGATGCGTACAACAGGCGAACCGTATCCCAGAAAAGACATCTCTCCCCTACCCCACCACGATATTGACCAGCTTGCCCGGCACGCAGATCACCTTGCGCACCTGCTTCCCTTCCACGAACGGCAGCACCTTTTCGTCGGTCAGGGCCATCGCCTTGACCGCCTCCTCATCCGTTCCGGCCGCGACCGTGAGCTTGGAACGCAGTTTGCCGTTGACCTGGACGACCACCAGCATCTCTTCGTCAACCACCGCATCCCTGTCGTACTCGGGCCAGGCAGTGGCTGACAGGGGGATGTCATGCCCCAGTTGCTGCCATAGTTCCTCGGTAATATGGGGAACAAAGGGGGCCAACAGCAGGACCACACTCTCCAGCGCCTCCTTCATGAGGGCGCCGTTCTTGGAGACCGCCTGATTCGCGTCCTGTAGCACGTTCAAGAGCTCCATGACAGCGGCAATGGCGGTGTTGAAATGGAAGCGCTCCTCCACATCCTCGGTTACCTTTTTGATGGTCTTGTGCACGCAACGGCGGAGGGTGCGTTCCTCAGGCCCAAGCGTGGGG
>DAIERH010000319.1 GCA_027346925.1 Geobacter sp. | reverse complement strand
AGGGCGTCCAGTTTTTCGTAGCCGCTGGAATTCCAGACAATGGGCAGCCGGAACCCCCGTGGTATGGCCAGCCAGAGCCCTGCCAGGATCTGGGGCAGGTAGTGGGTGGGGGTGACGAAGTTGATGTTGTGCACCCCCCGGCGCTGCAGGCGCATCATTCGCTCGGCCAAGGCCGTTGTGGTGAACTCCTCGCCGTTACCCAGCTGGCTGATGGGGAAGTTCTGGCAGAAGCGGCACTTCAGCGAACAGCCGGTCAGGAAGATCGTTCCCGAGCCGTGGGAGCCGGAGATGGGCGGTTCCTCGCCGGTATGGACATTGGCCGAGGCGATCTTGGGCCTCAACCCCGCGCCGCAGATGCCCCGTTCATCCTTCAAGCGATTGACCCCGCAGTCGTGGGGACAGAGGTCGCAGGCCTCCAGCCGCCGGTAGGCCTCGCGGACCCGCTGCAATAGTTCGCCGGATTGAAAAAGAGCTTCGTAATTCATAGTGCCTTGATGTTTCCATTCGAGTGTCGATTTTTCGTCAGGTTGGTGGCGGTCGAGGGCTCCCGCGGAGGCGTAGCAGCGCTACGCCGCACAAGAGGAGCACGAAGACCGTCGCCAAGATGGCGGAAAAATGGCGCTCGTTACCGATACTTCTCCATCATCTCGACAAAACGCCCAAACAGATAGTGCGAATCGTGCGGCCCCGGCGACGCCTCCGGATGATGCTGCACCGAGAAGATCGGCAGCTCGCAGTGGCGGATCCCCTCCACGGTCTGGTCGTTCAGGTTTTCATGTCCAAGACGGGCCGCATCGCCCAGGGCATCCAGGTCAACCGCAAAGCCGTGGTTCTGGGCCGTGATCTCCACCTTGTGGGTAGCCATGTCCATGACCGGCAGGTTGGAGCCATGATTGCCGACGGGAAGTTTCATGGTCCTGCCCCCCAGGGCCAGCCCCAGAAGCTGATGCCCCAGGCAGATGCCGAAGATCGGGACCTTGCCCACAAACTTCCTGATGTTCCCGATCACAACCGTCAGGGGCTCCGGGTCACCGGGGCCGTTGGAGAGGAAGATGCCGTCCGGGTTCATGGCCAGGGCATCCTCGGCAGGGAATTCCGCGGGCACCACGGTCACATCGCAGCCCGCATCCACCAGGCAACGCAGGATGTTGTATTTGATACCGAAATCATACGCCACGACCTTGTACTTCAAGGTGGTGGGATCAACCTGGGGATAACCGCTTTCCAGATCCCACAGCCCTTCGGTCCAGTGGTAGGGTTTATCGCAACTGACGCCGCTGGCCAGATCAAGCCCGGCCATGCTGGGGATGGCCCGGGCCTTGGCCACCAGACTCTGATGGTCGAAATCAACGGTGGAGATGACCCCGTTCTGGGCCCCCTTGTCACGCAGGTGACGGGTCAGTGCGCGGGTGTCCAGGCCGTGGATCCCAACCACGCCGTTCTCCTTGAGGTAGGCATCCAGGCTCATGGTGGCGCGCCAGTTGGAGTAGCAATCCTGATACTCCTTGACGATGAAGCCGGACAGGAACAGCCCCCGGCTCTCCATATCCTCGGGATTGATGCCGGTGTTGCCGATCTGGGTGTAGGTCATGGTGACCATCTGCCCCTTGTAGGAGGGATCGGTCAGCACCTCCTGGTAGCCGGACATGGCGGTGTTGAAGACCACCTCGCCCGTGGCCTCGCCGCCAGCGCCGAATGATCTTCCCTCGAAAATGCGCCCGTCGGCGAGCGCAAGCACTGCTTTCATACGTTATGACTCCTTTTCTGCAAACTTTTCGGACAAGGCTCCAATTCAACCTGAATCCGTGACGCCGGAATGCCGCAGTGGCCGGAAGAGCCGGGGCCGACCGTCACCCGTGCCGTAAAAAACCACTCACTCCGCCGGTCCTCCGCAGGACTGTCGATTATCTCCTGAAATGCACAGAGGCAGAGGCCTTCCGGACAAACGAAGGCATGGAGGCGTCACGGATTCAGGACTTATCTACCGCCGAACACCAGCCGGCCGCCCAGGATGGTGCAGGCCGCGGCGCCCCTCATCCGCTCCCCAAGCCATGGGGAGTTCCTGGACTTGCTGGCCAGTCCCGACTCGGTCACCTGCCACTCCTTGACAGGATCGATCACCGTGATGTCCGCCACTGCACCCGGCTTGAGGGTACCACGTTCAATGCCGATTATTTTCGATGGGTTAACCGACATTTTTTCTATCAATTGATTAAGGGTGAGCACGCCGTCCGCCACCAGCGCCAGGGAGAGCGGCAGGGAGGTCTCCAGGCCAATGATACCGTTCAGGGCCACGTTGAACTCCACGTCCTTCTCGTCCGGATGGTGCGGGGCATGGTCGGTGGCAATCGCATCGATGGTGCCGTCCTTGAGCCCTTCCTTGACGGCCGC
>DAIERH010000318.1 GCA_027346925.1 Geobacter sp. | reverse complement strand
GTCATTTGGCCGTTTTCATATCCGCCAACAAGCGAGGGGTTGTGGTTTATGCCACAACCCCTTTTGCCGTTCGCAGGCCCAGGCATGAGAAACCGTGACCACACTCCACAGGGTATACAAATTGCGCGGCGTTTGTTATGATCCGCCGTGTTATGCTCCAGGTGTTGAGGAGGTGTGTTTCCCGTAGAGGCAGCGCTCCGGGTGTATCCTGTGGAACCCGCGGGGCGCTTCGGCTGTGGGGGGAGACGCCGCTCGCGTTTGCTGGGAAAACGGTAAGAGACGGATCATGCAACCCAAGGAACTCCCGTGTCCAGTTGCCGTACCGCATTGATCTATTCGCCCCTGTTCGGCCGTTTCAGCTATGGGGACGACCATCCCTTCAAGCTCCAGCGTTACCGCCTTGTGCGTGAACTGATGGAGGCCTATGGTCTTTTGACGCTGCCCACCATGGAGATCCGCGACTGCCGGCCGGTGGACGACGAACTGGTCCTGACCTTCCACGATCCGGTCTATGTGGCGCGCTTGAAGGAGTTCAGCGCATCGAGCGAGCCGCGCGCCGATTTCCGTTTCGGCCTGGGAGACGCCGACTGCCCCGTGTTCCAGGGGCTGTACGAATGCGCCAGCCTGGGGGCCGGGGCCAGTTTCGAGGCGGCCCGGCTGGTGGAGGAGGAAGGGTTCGACATCGCCTTCAACCTGGCCGGCGGCTGGCACCATGCCCACCGCGCCAAGGCCTCGGGGTTCTCCTACCTGAACGATGCGGTGCTGGCCATCAACTGGCTGGTGGAACGGGGCAGGCGGGTGGTCTACCTGGATATCGACGCCCACCACGGCGACGGCGTGCAGGAAGGGTTCTACGCAACCGACCGGGTGTTGACCATTTCGCTGCACGAAAGCGGCATCTACTTTTTCCCCGGCACAGGTTTCGAGGACGAGATCGGCGAAGGACGGGGCAGGGGCTACTCGGTCAATGTTCCGTTGATCGCCCACACTGACGACGCCTTGTACATGAAGGCCTTCGATGAGGTGGCCTACCCGCTGCTCGCCGCCTTTAACCCGGACGTGATTGTTACCCAGATCGGGGCCGATACCTTTCGCACCGATCCGCTCACCCGGCTGGAGGTCACCACCCACAGCTACAGCTACATCTTGCGCAAGCTCAAGGCGCTGAAGATCCCCTGGGTGGCGCTGGGTGGCGGCGGCTACGACCAGATGAACACGGCCCGGGCATGGACCATCGCCTGGGCGGTAATGAACGGCGTTGAGCTCAATCCGCGCCTGCCTGCCGCGTTCGTCAAAAAGATCGCGCCCTTGGGCTATCCCCACCGGGTGCTGTTGGACGCCATGCACTGGTCCGAGGAACATGACCGCAACCTGGCGCTGGCCGCGGTGGAGCGGAGCATCAGCCGCATCAGGGAAAGCATCTTTCCCGGCATCATCGGCACCTATGGCACGACTTCCGGGAAATAGCCAGTTGCTGGACGCAGCCGGCCGGTCGCTCGGTTCGCTTGCGGCCGTAAACCGGCTGGGGCAGGCGGAGAAGGAGGCCGTGTATGCCCGCTTGCTGCCGGTACGTCTGTTCGAACTGCTGGGTATAGGGCAGGACACCCTGACAACCGGCTCAGGCGCCCGCCTGGTGAATACCATCGCCCCGGATGGACTGCCGCTGGCGCGCATCGAGGTCAGAACCCGGCCGGATGACAAGGACACGGTCTTTTTTCTTGAGTTGTCCGACACCCAGTTCCACCAGATGGAGCTCTGCTTTTGCATCATCTGTGACCCCGACGCCGAACGCTTCGACGTGGACCGGGATGAACAGGGCCGGATCAACTGGTTTGCCTCCCACGGCCGCAATATCCCCGAGGAGTTGAGGGCCATGCGCTCCGGCCTGTTCCCCAACCAAACGCGCCGGGGCCTCGGGCTGTTCGCCGATTTCTTCCCGCTCCTGGAACGTTTCACCGATAGCCTGGGGATGGAGATGATCGTGGCCGAACCATTGACCTACGACAATGCCATCCGCTACGAAAGCTACGGTTTCGATTACCTCCAGGGCCGCCGGCTGATGCTGGAAATCGACCGGGAGTTCCAGCCCGGAGGCCGCTATTTCGCCCGGCTGGACGGTTCAACCCCCTTCCGCATGCCGGGCATGGAACGCACTGTGCGGGGCAGGAGTTGGGCCATCCATGACGGCATCATGGACGAGCCGTGGGACGGGGTGCATATCTACAAGATGATAGGCCGGCACGCCGGTATCAATACCTTTCCCGGGAGGGAGCAGGAGCAACGATGAGCATTAACGCCGTAATTAACCTTACTCCGCTGGACGGCATCCGCTATTTCACGCCGCCGGCCGGCTATGTGCTGACCGGCCGCGACGGCCGGGTCCAAATCCC
>DAIERH010000317.1 GCA_027346925.1 Geobacter sp. | reverse complement strand
AAGGCCATGCCGTCGGTCGGCCGGCCGGCGATAAAGGTACGGCCGTCGAACCGGTAGTAATTCCACCGGTCGGATGGCCGTTTTGCGGCGGCAGCCGCTGTCACGCACATGGCGGCGACGGCCAGAGCGGCCAGAAACGGATGGAGACCCGGCGACATGGGGCCCTCCTGAAAGGGTGATGGAAAAGGCACATGGTCTATAGTGTATAATTCGCGGCGTCGAAGTCAAATGGAATGACGCGCCGGCTATCTTTGCTTGACAAAACAATCACCTGCCTATAAATTTCACAATTCGATACATTAGCCGCTGTCCGACCCTGGTCACCGACGATATCCACGCACATAGACATTCTATTCACGAGAGGAGCTTCACACACCATGGCTGAAAAATTCATCTTTACTTCGGAATCGGTTTCTGAAGGGCATCCCGACAAGGTTGCCGATCAGGTCTCCGACGCCATCCTGGACGCCATCCTGGCCCAGGACCCCAAGTCCCGCGTGGCTTGCGAGACCATGGTGACCACCGGCATGGCGGTCATCGCCGGCGAGATCACCACCAACGCAGTGATCAACTATTCCGAGATCGCCCGCCAGACCATCAGGGAGATCGGCTACACCGACTCGGAGATGGGTTTCGATGCCGATACCTGTGCCGTGCTGGTCTCCATCGACAAACAGTCCCCCGACATTTCCCAGGGTGTCTCCGAGGGGGAGGGGCTGCACAAGGAACAGGGCGCCGGCGACCAGGGGCTGATGTTCGGCTATGCCTGCAACGAGACCCCCGAACTGATGCCCATGCCGATCCAGTTGGCCCACGAGTTGGTGGCCAAGCTGGCCGAGGTGCGTAAATCGGGCAAGCTGAGCTTCCTGCGCCCCGATTCCAAGTCCCAGGTCTCGGTCGAATATGTGAACGACAAGCCGTCCCGCATCGATACGGTGGTCATCTCCACCCAGCACACCCCGGAGGTCACCCACAAGGAGATCGAAGAAGGCGTCATCGCGGAGGTTGTCAAGAAGGTCATCCCGGCCGAGTTGCTGGATGCCAACACCCGTTACTTCATCAACCCCACCGGCCGCTTCGTGGTGGGCGGCCCCATGGGCGACTGCGGCCTGACCGGCCGCAAGATCATCGTCGATACCTACGGCGGCATGGGCCGTCACGGCGGCGGCGCCTTTTCCGGCAAGGACCCCTCCAAGGTGGACCGCTCCGCCGCCTACATGGGCCGCTACGTGGCCAAGAACCTGGTGGCCGCCGGCCTGGCCGACCGTTGCGAGGTGCAGGTGGCCTACGCCATCGGCGTTGCCCAGCCGGTTTCCATCATGGTGCACACCTTCGGCACCGGCAAGGTTTCCGAGGACCGCTTGGCTGAGCTGGTGCGCGAGGTGTTCGACATGCGCCCCCGCGCCATCATCGAGCAACTCGACCTGCTCCGTCCGATCTACAAAAAGACCGCCGCCTACGGCCACTTCGGCCGCGAATTGCCGGAATTCTCCTGGGAGAAGACCGACAAGGCCGCGATCCTCAAGGCCAAGGCGGGTATCTAGGGCGCAGCCGCACGGGTTCCCATACATCCTGCAAGGGGTGAACAAGGCCGGGGCGGTTGGAAGACTACCCCGGTTTTGTTTTGTATCCTGCCCTTTTTATTGACAAAACACGGCGTGCCAAACTACTATGTATATTTATCCATACTGCGGCAGGGCATAGCCTGTCTCTATAAAACGCTGCTGAGGGGGAATGAATGGCACAGACGTACAAAGTCGCGGTCCTGCCGGGAGACGGCATCGGTCCGGAGGTGATGGCCGAGGCGCTCAGGGTGTTGGACGCCATCGAGAAAAAATATGGGGTCGCGTTCGAGCGTACCCACGCCAACGTCGGCGGGGCAGGTATCGACAAGGAGGGCAAGGCCCTGCCCGAGACGACCGTGAACATCTGCAAGGCGTCGGATGCCATTCTGTTCGGCTCGGTGGGCGGTCCCAAGTGGGAGACACTGCCACCGGACGAGCAGCCCGAGCGCGGGGCACTCCTGCCGTTGCGAAAGATCTTCGGCCTGTACGCCAATCTGCGGCCGGCCATCATCTTCCCCTCCCTGACCGGCGCATCGTCGCTGAAGGAAGAGGTCATCAGCGGAGGCTTCAACGTCCTGGTGATCCGCGAACTGACCGGCGGCATCTATTTCTCCCAGCCCAAGGGTATAGAGGGGAGCGGGCGCGAACGGGTGGGTGTGGACACCATGCGCTACTCCGTACCCGAGATCGAGCGCATCACCCACGTGGCCTTCCAGGCGGCCCGCAAGCGGGGCAGGAAGGTCTGTTCCATCGACAAGGCCAACGTGCTCTCCACCTCGGTGCTGTGGCGCGAGGTCGTGACCGCTATCGCCAAGGAATACCCCGACGTGGAACTGTCCCACATGTACGTGGACAAC
>DAIERH010000316.1 GCA_027346925.1 Geobacter sp. | reverse complement strand
CGGGCATGTATCCCCCCGGTTTCCAGACCTGCGTCCGGGTCCGCGACCTGTCGCTGCCCCTGTGCGGGGCCAGCCGTCCGGGGCACTTCGACGGCGTGGCCACGGTGGTGACCAAGCTGTTCAACATCGTGCAGCCGGACACGGCCCTGTTCGGCAACAAGGATTACCAGCAACTGGCCGTTATCCGGCGCATGACACACGACCTGAACCTGCCGGTGGAGATCGTCGGCATGCCCATTGTCAGGGAGGCGGACGGTCTGGCCATGAGCTCGCGCAACGCCTACCTGTCGCCGGCTGAGCGCCAAAGCGCGCTCTGCCTGTCGCGGGCCATCCGCACGGCCCGGGAGCTGTACGCTGCCGGCACCCGCGACGCCGCCCTCCTGCGCCGGGCAGCCCTGGAGGTGATCAGCGCGGAACCGGAGGCCACGATCGACTACCTGGAGCTGCGGGACGGCGCCACGCTGGAGCCGAAGGAGACGGCCGACGATGCCACGCTGCTGGCGCTGGCCGTCAGGATCGGTGCCACGAGGCTGATCGACAACACCGTACTCGGCGACTAGAACGTATTTGCGGATGATTTCTAACAGGTTGTTCAAAAACGGGTAGATCGTCGTCACCCGCAGAAAGCCCCGCGGAGGCGTAGCAGCGCTACGCCGCACAAGGAGGCTTGCGAGGACGAAGGCCCAGATGCCTGTTTTTCAACAACCTCCCACGTGAAAGTGACCTGCTGATGCCCAACAAGGCCCGCGCCACCCTGGAAAACCTCTACCGGATCTTCACGGTACCGGAAGCCCCGGATTCGACCCTCGGCCTCATCGATCAGGCCATCAGCGACGACGTCACCGGTTTCCTCCAGACCCACATCGTTGCCATTGAACGGAACCTGGAAGAGATCGAGGCCAGCTTCGCCTCCTGCGCCATCCCCGAGGAACCGACCTACGTCTCCGAATACACCGAGTTCGTCAAGGCGAACCTGGTGGCCCAGTCGGTCCATACCGCGGCCCCCGGTTTTGTCGGCCACATGACCTCGGCGCTCCCCTACTTCATGCTCCCCCTGGCGCGCCTCATGACCGCCCTCAACCAGAACCTGGTCAAGGTGGAGACGTCCAAGGCCTTTACGCCCATGGAGCGGCAGGTCCTGGCCATGATCCACCACCTGGTCTACCGCAGGCCCGACGCATTCTATCCCCCGTGGATCCACAACAGCCAGGCCGCCCTGGGGGCATTCTGCTCCGGCGGCACCATCGCCAACGTCACGGCCTTGTGGCTGGCGCGCAACCGCCTCTTTGCCCCGGACGGAGAGTTCCGCGGCATTGCCGCGGAAGGGCTGGGCCGGGCACTGAGACATCGCGGCTGCGACGGCATCGCCGTCTTCGTCTCCGAGCGGGGCCACTACTCCTTCGGCAAGGCCGCCGACCTGCTGGGTCTCGGCCGGGACCATCTGGTCAAGGTAGCGACCGACGAGAACAACCGCATCGATCTGAAGGCGCTGCGGGGGGAATGCGCCCGGCTGCGGGACGGGAACATCCTTCCCCTGGCCCTGGTCGGCATTGCCGGCACCACCGAGACCGGCAACGTCGATCCGCTGGAGGCATTGGCGGATCTCGCCGGGGAGATCGGCTGCCACTTCCATGTGGATGCCGCCTGGGGGGGGCCGACCCTCTTTTCCGACCGCCATCGCTCCCTGCTTGCCGGCATCGAACGGGCGGATTCGGTCACCATCGACGCCCACAAGCAGCTCTACGTGCCGATGGGGGCCGGGATGGTGGTCTTCAAGGACCCGACCGCCGTGTCGGCCATCGAGCATCACGCCAATTATATCCTGCGCCACGGCTCCAAGGACCTGGGCAGCCATACCCTGGAAGGGTCGCGCCCTGGCATGGCCCTGTTGGTCCATGCCGGTCTCTCGATCATCGGCCGCAAGGGATACGAACTCCTCATCGACCTGGGAATCGAACGGGCCCGGACCTTTGCGACTATGATCCGGCACCATCCCGATTTCGAGCTGACCAGTGAGCCGGAACTGAACATCCTCACCTACCGCTACTGTCCCCGCGCCGTGCAAAAGATTCTGGCCGAGGCGCCGGCGGATCGGGCCGCCGCCATCAACGCCCTCCTGGACCAGGTCTGCCAATTGCTCCAGAAGCATCAGCGCGAGGCCGGCAAGACCTTTGTCTCCCGCACCCGGCTCCGTACGGCCCGCTACAGGGAGGAGATCACCGTGTTGCGCAGCGTGCTGGCCAACCCCCTGACCACCGACGCAATCCTGACGTCGGTCCTGACCGAACAGTGTGACATCGTGCAACAGCAGGAGATCCCGGCATTGCTGCGCCAGGTGGAGGCACTCTGCACCTCCCGCTAGGTGCATGCGTCCGAGATGGTGCTCCACGGGCGGCGGAGACCCGAATCTGCCGCCCGTTTCGTTGTTTCTGAATCCG
>DAIERH010000315.1 GCA_027346925.1 Geobacter sp. | reverse complement strand
GCCATCTCCAGGGCTGGTGCCAGCTCACCCTCCTGCTTGACGATGGAGACCCCCACCGATGACCCCTCCTGCACCGGCTTGACCACCAGCGGCAGGCCAAAGGGGAGGTCTGCCAGGCGTACCGTTTCTCCGCGTCGGAAATGGCAAAAGGGCGCCGTGAGGATGCCCTGGGCGCTGAAGGTCTGCTTGCTGTAGAGCTTGTGCATGGCCAGGGCGCTGGCCAGCACGCCCGAGCCGGTATAAGGTATCCCCATCAATTCCAGCAGCCCCTGCACGCAGCCGTCCTCGCCGTAGCGGCCGTGAAGGGCGATGAAGGCCACCTCGATCCCCTCGGCCACCAGCACGGCGGCCAGGTCGCGCCCCACGTCGATGGGCACCGCGTCGTACCCCTGCCCCAGGAGCGCCTTGTGCACGGCGGCCCCGCTCTTGAGCGACACCTCCCGTTCTGCCGAGAGGCCGCCCATCAGTACACCGATTCGTTTTGTCTTCATGCATCCACCCCCACGATCCTGACCTCTTCCTCCAGGCTGATCCCGCTGGTCTCCAGAACCGCCGCCTTGACCCGGCCGGCAAGCTCCAGGAAGTCTTGCGCCGTGGCCCCCCCCCGGTTCACCAGGAAGTTGCTGTGCACCTGGGACACCTGGGCGCCCCCCACTTCGGCCCCGCGCATCCCGGCGGCATCGATCAGGCGCCAGGCGGCCTGGCCGGGCGGATTCTTGAAGAAGGAGCCGGCGCTGGGAAAGCCCACGTTGTGTTTCGAGCGCCGCAGTTCAAGATCCTTGCGGATCTCCGCCGAGGTCAGGTGCGGCTCGCGCCCTTCCAGCCTGAACAGGGCCGCCAGCACGAGATCGCCCGGCTGCAGTTCCAGGTGGCGGTACCCATACTCCAGATCAGCCATGCAAAAGTCGCGGACCTCCTTGCCCCGCAGCAGGGTCAGGCATTCGGTCCTGCCCAGGATGCCCTCGCCGTAGGCGCCGGCATTCATCCGGATCGCGCCGCCCACGGTGCCGGGGATGCCGGAGATGAAGCCGATGCCCCCCAACCCCCGTTCCTGGGCGAAACGGATTACGGCCAGATTCTCCGCACCCGCCTCGGCCCTGACCAACTCAGGTCCCACCTGCTCGATCCGGTTGAAGCGTTCCAGCGAGACGATCGCTCCCCGGATGCCGCCATCCCTGACCAGCAGGTTGTAGCCGCCACCCATGGCCATGCGCGCTATGCCCCGGCCATCGAGCCAGCTGACCAGGGCCAGCAGGTCCTCCACGTCGGCCGGAACCGCGAACAGGTCGGCCGGTCCGCCCACCTTGAGCGATGTGTGGCGGCTGAGCGGCTCGTTTTCCTTGAGCTCGCCCCGAAATGCGGCCCGCAGTTCGTCGAAGGTAGAAGACATGGCGCGCCCTAGGCCCCCTGGAGTTTTTTCAGCAGCCCTTCCCCGGCCTGCCAGATGTTGCCGGCCCCCAGGCTGAGCACGATGTCCCCTGGCTTGACGATAGCCGCCAGGTACTCGGGCAGGGCCTCGCGGTCGGCGACGTAGCTCACCTCCCGTTGGCCGTGCTTCTTGATGGTTGCGGCCAGCGATTCCGATGAAACCCCGCTGATCGGCTTCTCGCTGGCGGCGTAGATGTCGGTCAGCACCAGCACGTCGGCGTCGTAGAAGCATTTTACGAACTCGTCGAACAGCTCTTTGGTGCGGGTATAGCGATGGGGCTGGAATGCCACCACCAGCCTGCGATCGGGCCAGCCGTTCTTGGCCGCCGCCAGGGTGGCCCTGATCTCGGCCGGATGGTGACCATAGTCGTCCACCACCATGATGCCGTTCACCTCGCCCTTGATCTGGAAGCGCCTGCCCACGCCGCCGAATTTGGCAAAGCCTTCCTGGATCAGGTTGAAGGGGACGTCCAACTCCATGGCCACGGCGATGCAGGCCAGGGCGTTCAACACGTTGTGGGCGCCGGGCATGGCAAAGGAGACCTCGCCCATGCGGTACCCCTTGTAGTGGGCCACGAAGGAGGTGGTTCCGCCGGAGAGTTTTATGTGGGTGGCGCGGATATCGGCCTGGGACGACAGGCCGTAGGTGACGAAGCGTTTCTTGACCCGGGGAATGATGTCGGCGATGTTGCCGTCCTCCAGGCAGAGCACGGCCAGACCGTAAAACGGAATCTTGTTGATGAAGTCCACGAAGGTGTCCTTGATCTGGCTGATCCCGCCGCTGTAGAAATCCAGGTGATCGGCGTCGATGTTGGTCACCACGGCAATGGTGGGGGAGAGCTTGAGGAACGAACCGTCCGATTCGTCAGCCTCGGCCACCAGGAACTTGCCCTGCCCCAGCACCGCGTTGGTCCCCAGGGTGTTGAGCTTGCCGCCGATCACGATGGTCGGATCGATGCCGCCGTGGGTCAGGATGGTTGCCACCATGGAGGTGGTGGTGGTCTTGCCGTGGGTGCCGGCGATGGCGATGCCGTACTTCATGCGCATCAGTTCGGCCAG
>DAIERH010000314.1 GCA_027346925.1 Geobacter sp. | reverse complement strand
GTCGCAGATATGTTTCAAGGCGGCATAGCCGGCCTCCACCGATTCCCGCCACTCCTCGGCGTTGCGGCGGGCGAGGTCGTCCGGCGACGTGCCGTGCCCCTTCAGGCGGACCACATACACCCACACCCCCAGCCTGCCCAGGTAATCGGCCAGTTCCTTCATTTCCCGGGGTGCGGCCAGAAAGCCATGAACGAGCACCACCCCCAGGTTGCGGGATTGCCCCTTGACGAGTGTCGGCCGGCCGACCTCCCGCGGCTTGGATTCATCCCTGCGGAAGAAGGTCCGGTAGTCGGCCTCGAACTCCGCCTGGGCCTGGCGCAGCAGTTGGCGCGCGGTCAGATAGCGCACCAGCCGGGCCGGCATCCAGGCGATCAACCGTACCTGCTTCAGCAGACCCGCGAGCGGGATGACCTCGTTCGCCACCACGCCGATGGGGTTGTCGAGCCGGGCCCGGTTGAAATCCAGGGGAGAGGAGAACTTCTTCGGGTCCTTGACCAGCAAATCCCCCTCCTGGCGCAGCACCCCCGTTTCCAGGGCAAGGGAAAGGAATTCCCGGTACTTGTTGAAACGGTCGTCAGTGAGCAGGGCGGCCTGCCCGCACTTAAGGCTCTGATGGAGATTGATCCCCAGCGGCTCCAGCCTCTGGGAGAGCAGAAAGGCCCTGCGCCGGAAATCGGGCGCGGAAATCCGCCTGAACGGCAGGAAGCGCAGCAGCGAGGCAAACAGGTGGTCGTGGTTGAAGGTCGTCAACCCGTAGATGTCCTTCATGAAACGCTGCATGAGGCTGTACGCCTCCCGCCGCATGGCCGGCCGGGACGGGAGCCGGTCGTCGAAGTCGATCCTCCCGGGAGAGCCGATGTCTCGCTGGATGGCCCCATCTTCCAGGTGCTGCTCGATCTCCAGCGCCCGGCCGATGCGGATGTCGATGTCAACACCCTCCATGAGCATGGCCCCTTCCAGCAGGAGTTCCTCGTGCAGGTTCGCCGGAAGCTTGCCGAACAGGCGGTCCGCCATCTCGCTGAGGATGTTTTCCCGAGCCCTGAGCGGATAGTAGGTGATGTTGACCGGGACGATCCGGGTCGTACCGGACATGACCGGCCCCAGGTCGTCGATCCCGAACATTTCCCGCAGCCGCTCCGCCTCGTCGGGCCGCGTTACGGACAGCTTGCGCAGGCGCCGGCGATAGAATTCGGTCCTGAGCGCAAGGGTCGCGGCCCCGGTGTGGGGCGGACGCCGCCCACCGGCGTAGGTCACCGTATAGCGGGCATGCTCCACGAGCGCCTTGTCCTTGACCATGTGTCCTTCGGGAAAGATGATCCAGTTGGCCTCGCCGGTCAGGAGGCTCTTCACGATCAGGCGGTCCCGGTCCGGTGAGCCGGTGGATACGGCGCCGACCGTTTCCAGCAGCGTGCCCATCGCCCCCTTGAACAGGGTGGAATCGGCCAGGGACCAGACCGGGACATGGGTCAACAGGTGAACATGATAGGGGAGCAGCAGCGTTTCGATGCGGGTGAAGTGATTCACTACAAAGATCAGGGAACCGCCGGGAATGTTTTCCCGGCCATGCAGCCGCACCCGCACCTTGGAGATGGTCTCCATGAGGGCGATCAGTTGGCCAGTGGCAAGGTAGGCGTAAAGGTTCACGCTATGCTCCTTACTGCTCGATTAATCCTGAAAATATCATTTGCCACGGAGACACAGGGACGCCGAGTTAACAAAACCGAATAGGTTACATTGTTGAGCAGCTTGTTGGTGCCTTTTCATCATGGTAACTGACCATACTAGCTAAATGCTCTGTGATTTCTCCGTGCTTTTGTGGCTCTGTGGCCTGACCGTCGTTTTAATCAGCCGGCAGATACCCCTTGGCCAGGGCCAGGAAATCCGCCACCTGCCGCTCTTGCCACGCCTTGTCGCGGCCCAGTTCGGCCGCCATCAGCCGCGCCACCTCGGGCGCCATGGCCATGCTCGCCTGTGCGTCCAGGAACAGGGCCCTGGTGCGGCGGGCCAGGACATCCTCCACGCTGCGGCCATATTCGCGGCGCACGGCCCAGATCACCTGCACGGCCAGGTAGGGGAGCCCCGGATGGAGCGGTTCGCCCCATGCCGGCTCCATCGCGGCCAGGGCCCGGACCTGTCCGGCATCGGAACCGTATACCCCCCACGGCTCGTCCAGGCCTTCTTCGCACCAGCCGTGGATTCGCTGCGCAGCGGAGGCGGAGGGGCGCGTCTCGAGCCCGGCCACCTGGGCCGCCCGGTCCACCGTATCCTCCCCCATCCTGCGGTAGGTGGTCCATTTGCCGCCGGTGACCGTGACCAGGCCAGAACCGCTGACGAGGATGGTGTGGTCCCGTGAGAGGGCGGCGGTCTCCTGCTCGCCGGCACCCCTCACCAGCGGCCGCAGACCGGCGAAGACGCTCAGCACGTCGCCACGGGACGGGCGCCTGGTGAGGTAGCGGCCGGCATGGGACAGGAGAAAGCCGATCTCCTC
>DAIERH010000313.1 GCA_027346925.1 Geobacter sp. | reverse complement strand
GTTCACCCGCGTCGGGTGGGGAGTGCCGTGCAGTGATGTGTAAACTTGATGCGCCATTGCGCGGTTCATCCCCTCCACCGCAGCAATCTCCTCCGCGCTGGCCTCCTTCAACCGTTGCAGGCTGCCGAAGTGCCGCAGCAGGGACTTAGTCCGCTTGGGGCCGATGCCGGGGATATCCTCGACGCCCGAGGCGATCCCCTTGCCCCGCAGCGTGCGGTGGTATTCGATGGCAAAGCGGTGGGCCTCGTCGCGGATGGCGGCCAGGAGCAGCAGCGGGGCCGAGCTCTGCCGCAGCACCACCGGGTTTTTGCGCCCCGGCAGGAAGACCCGTTCGTCGCTTTTCTCGACCATGGGAGACTCAACATCCCGGCTGGTGCGGCCCTTGGCCAGGGAGACCAGGTCGAAACGCCCCTCCAGGCCCAGTTCCCGAATGATCGCCAGGGCCGAATTGAGCTGGCCGATGCCGCCATCCACCACCACCAGGTCCGGCAGCTCCTCTTTGTCAACCTTTTCCGGCCGAAAGCGCCGTGCGAAGACCTCGGCCAGCATGGCGAAGTCGTCCTGTCCAAGGACGTGGCGGATGCGGTAGCGTCGGTAATTGGCCTTGTCCGGCTTGGCGTCGCTGAAGGCCACGCCGCTCCCCACCGAGTGGCGTCCCTGAATGGTGGAGATGTCGTAGCATTCGATCCGGTGGGGCAGGCGCTCCAGATGCAGCCGTTGCTGCAACTCCTCCAGCACGGCCCGTGCCGAGGCCGCCTTCTCGTCACGCTCCCGCAGGGACGCCCCGGCGTTCTTGCAGGCCAACTCCACCAGTTCGCGCTTGGTGCCCCGCAGCGGACGGCTGATGGCGACCTTTCTTCCCCTGGTTTCGCCCAACAACTCGGCCAGGGCCGTCCTGTCCTCGATCTCCAGCGGCAGCAGGATCTCTTGGGGTATGAAGTTGTCGGCACCGTAGTACTGGGCCAGGAATGCCGCCAGTCCCTCGTCGTCCCCCAGCTCCCAGGCCAGGCTGAACAGGCGGCTGCCGGTCAGCACCCCGCCGCGGATGAACAGGAGCGCCAGCTCCAGCCTGGCATTGTCCCGGGAAAAACCCACCACGTCGCTGTCGCCCCCCTGCATGACTACCTTCTGCTTCTCCAGCGTGACCTCGATGGAGCGCAGCAGGTTACGCCAGCGGGCCGCCTCCTCGTAGCGCATGCCATCGGCCGCCTCCTGCATGCGCCGCTTGAACTCCCCTACCAGTTGCCGGCTCCTCCCCTCCAGGAACAGTGTGGCCCCCTCCACCAAGGTGGCGTAGTCGGCCGAGGTGATCAGGCCATGGCAGGGGGCGCTGCACTGGCCGATCTGATGATAGAGGCATGGTCTGCGGCGGGCCTTGCAGCTCTTGAGGGGGTAGTGACGCAGGGGGAACATGCGGGTGATCTGGCGCAGCACCTCCCTGGCCGCCGAGGCGGAGGCGTAGGGGCCGAAGTAGCGGGCGCCGTCACGGGGTACTTTGCGAACGATGGTGAAACGGGGGAACTCCTCGGCAGGGTCGAGGCGCAGGGAAAAGTAAGTCTTGTCGTCCTTCAGGTCCAGGTTGTACCGGGGGTGGTGCTGCTTGATCAGGGTGTTCTCCAGCAACAGCGCCTCTTTTTCGGTGTCGGTCAGCATCACCTCAAGGTCGGCTACCCTGGCCATCAGGAACCTGACCTGATAACGGGAATCGCCGGACGCCCCGAAATAGGAGCGCACCCGCTGGCGCAGGTTGCGGGCCTTGCCGATGTAGATGATCGTCCCTCCGGCGTCGCACATCAGGTACACGCCGGGCGAGGTGGGCAGGTGCCGTATTTTGTCATCCAGGTTCATGCCCCCAATACTACCTGTTAACGGAGTGAATGAAAAGCCCATCGTTTGGGCAGCTATTGCCTATTTTTTAAACTATATGACTATTATATAATCATTACGTAAAAGGTTTGCTGGAAGAGGTCTTAAATAATTGCGGTATATTACAACAAAAAATGGTTTGGCGCCTAATTTGCATGCAAAATATGGTTTGCTCAATGGCGAGCATGCACAAAAAGGGGTCAATTCGGCCGGCGCCGAGCCGTGCCGGAAACGAATCCGCATCACAGATACCAACGGGGGTAGGTGAGTATGGAGACCATGTCAACGATGACTGGCCTGAAGAGTAGTGCCGATGTCCTTTTTCTGATGCTGGGGGCGGTGATGGTGTTCGCCATGCACGCAGGCTTTGCCTTTCTTGAGGTGGGCACGGTGCGCAAGAAGAGCCAGGTCAATGCCTTTGTCAAGATACTCACCGACTGGTCCGTTTCGACGGTCGTCTATTTCGTGATCGGCTTCCCGATTGCCTACGGCATATCCTTCCTGAAACCGGCGGAAGAGCTCCTGGGCAAGACCCAGGGCTACGACCTGGTGCACTACTTCTTCCTGCTCTGCTTCGCGGCCTGCATCCCGGCCATCATCTCCGGGGGTATCGCCGAGCGGGCCAAGTTCTGGCCCCAGGTCATCGCCGG
>DAIERH010000312.1 GCA_027346925.1 Geobacter sp. | reverse complement strand
ATTCTCTGAATGACGTCCAGAAACGCCGATCACCCGATGCGTCCTCTTCATCAAAATACACGTCGGATTCAAGAACGGAAAGGCCCGGAATCGTCCGGTTCGCCTTCGCCGTTTTTGCGCCCCGGCCGATGAGCGCCACCTTGTCCGTCAGTTCAGCCTGCAATCGCTTGCGTTCGGTTATGTCATGCAGAATTACCTGTACGGCGGATTGTCCCCTGTAGGTGATAGGGATGCCCACCGCTTCGACTTCGATGGGTGTCCCGTCAAAGCGCTCCAGGCTCAGTTCCTGATGCGACCCGGCGGCATCTTCTACCCGTTGAAACACTTCTCCAGCCTGCTCCCGGTTATGGGGATGCACAATCGACAGGAGCGGCTGCCCGATGAGCAGGTCGGCGCTTTTGGCGCCGAATAGCCCGAGAGCGGCGTTGTTGGCATAGAGAAACACCCGGTTGCCGTACACAAGCAGTGCGTCCGGGGCATTCTCCACCAGGAGGCGATAGCGCTCCTCGCTTTCACGCAGCAGTTTCTCCGCCTCGGCCACTGCGCCTAACGGCAGGACGCGCAGGGTAACGAATATCATCGCCCCGAGGGAGAGCCCCAGGAGCGCCGCCAGGCCGGAGCGGAGCAGGAGAGGGTAGACGGAATCACGTATCTCGACCGTGCCGACGGTTACCCCTGCGTCCAGCAGGTTAAACCGCCGCGTTATCAAGGGTGGTTTCAGCACGGCGACGCTCTCCGCGACCAGCCGGTTTTGCCGGTCGAGGATACGTAACGCATCCCTGTGGCCGTCGCGCTTGTGCCGTGCCAGCATCTCCTCCAGCCGGATCTGCTCGTACTGCCATAGTTCCGGATTGGCGCTGATCAATTCGCTAATGACGTGGCTGGCCATTTCCCCTTCGGTTTCGAGGCTTCCGATCTGGTATTCGTAGGAAACGGCAAAATACCCGAGCGGGAGGAGAAGCGCCACGGCAACGGCGACCGTACCGGCAATCCAGGTGGTAATGCTGGTTATCCTTTGTCTGTTGTACATACCCTGGCGTCCTTTACTTCGCCCCAACAGCCAGGCAGCCGTTTTTTGTCAGAATTTTGCGGCCGGCCGGCGAAAGGACGAATTGGGCGAATTGTCGGGCCTCGGCCGGGGTCTTCGGCGTTGTCACCAGATAGAATGACTTGACCAGAGGGTAGGAACGGTCGGCAATGCCCTTGACGCTCGGTTGCACGCCGTTGAAGGAGAGGATGTTCACCGGCCGTTTTTCGCTGATGACCTCGGTCAGGGTGGCACCCCCCAGCGCGCCGGGCGTCCGGGCAACCGCGGCGGTGGACTCCTGGTTCGTTATCGCGATGATCATGCCGGGACGTGCCATGGCGGCCTTCACGACCTGGTCCATTGCCGGCGAGATGCCGCGCAGCAACCTCGAATCAATATCCTTCTCCGGGCGCAGGATCAGCCGGATGCGGCTCCCGTCGGGCCAGGTGGATTTCCGGCCGCTGTAGATGTCCTCCAACTCGTGGGTGGTCACGACCTTTTTGTCAACCTTGGCATTGGTTATGAAAGCAAAGGGGGACCTGGCATATTCCACCTCCACTGCCCCCTGCTGCCGCTCCGTCTCAGTCAGGGGGAGACTGGCAATGGCCAGAGCGATACCTCCGCCCAGGACGGCCTTGACCGCTCCCGCGCTGCCCAGGCTCGGCATGATCATGATCCTGATTCCCGGATGGGATTTCTCATACGCCCCGGCCAACTGTACCATGGTCCCCAGGGCGCTGCCGGTACCGCCAATCTTCACGACGGTTTCCGTTGGCAGGGTTGCGGGAAATACCACGCCTGCCACGAGCATTACCCCGATAATCGTCATCGAAAGCCGCATGCCTTGTTTAAGCGCCATTCCCTATCCCCCTGGTCCCATCATCAGGCCCATCCATCCCGTACAGACGCCCCACCTGGGTGCGTCAGGTCAGGTGATTCCTTGTGATGTGTGTAATTTTAATTTTAACGCTGATGTGAGGCATTTCAAACGGGGTGACAGCGCGAGGCTCGCCAGCGGCACTGCAATCACGTGCCTGAAGCCGTGGAGGCTTGCGGATTCAGGGCGTAGCCGTGATGTATCCGCACTCCCGGCACAGTTCGGTCAGGATCAATTCCGTCAGGGCATGGCGCGGGTGGCGCCGCTTCTGGTACATGCCCACCCGCCGAGTCAACTGGGGCGTGCCGAAGGGGGTCAGGCTGAAGTGCTTGCCGGCCTGCCTGATGCGCCGCTTGTCGAGCGGCACCACGGCTATGCCCAGACCCTGTTCCACCAAGCTGAGGGCCGCCTCCAGGGAATCGAACTCCATCACGTTGCGGGGGTGGATGCCTTGGGCCAGCAACTGCCCATCCACCAGCGCCCCGGCCCAGGCGGTCTTGTCGAAGCGCACAAAGGCAAAGCGCTCGAACAGCATCTCCACGCCGGTGGCCTCGGTACCCTTGGGTGCAGCCACGAAAAACGGCTCCATATCGTATGCCCGCCATTCGTACTGGGGCGCTACCGCATAGGGGGGCTCCGTGGTCAGGGCGGCATCCAGGT
>DAIERH010000311.1 GCA_027346925.1 Geobacter sp. | reverse complement strand
CTGGGTGACGGGATCTGTTCCGGGGACATGAGCGCCATTACCCTCCGTTTCGCCCCGCGCTGGCTGGCGCCGTTCGTGGAGCCCCGGCCGCACGTGTCGGCGTTGCCGTGGGAGGACAAGGTGCAGGCCATGGCCGAGCTGCTGCTGGCCGATCGCTCCATCCGGGCCATCTCCGGGGTGCCCCCCTGGATCCTGCTCCTGCTCAAGCGCTGCGTAGAGCTGGGCGGCAGGCCCCTGGGCGAGCTTCTGCCCGGCCTGGAACTGATCATCCACGGCGGCACCAGCATCAAGCCCTACTGGAGCGAATTCGGGGCGCTCTTCGGGGACAACATCCCCCACTTCCTGGAACTGCTCCCCTCGTCCGAGGCCTTCATGGCCTTCCAGCGCCAGGGAGAGGCCCGGATGCGCCTGGCCCCCTATTACGGCGCGTTCTTCGAGTTCGTCCGTTTCGAGGACCTGGACGGGAACGGGCGGCCGGCGGCCAATGCGGAGGCCGTGACACTTGAGGAGGTGGAGATGGGCCGGCGCTACGCCGTGATCCTCAGCACCTGTTCGGGGCTGTGGCGCTACCACATCGGCGACACCATCCGCTTCACCGGGCTATCGCCCCATTTCATCGAGTTCACCGGCCGGGACCGGTTCCTGGACAAGCTGGAGGAAAAGGTGACCCAGGCCGAGGTGGAGCGGGCCGTGAGCGACCTGAACGCGGGTGAAGGGTGGCGGGTGCGGGAGTTCATGGTGGGGGCCGACGTGGCGGCCCGGCGGCACGTGTGGGTGCTGGCGGTGGAAGGGGAGGGGCGGAACGCGGAGGAGGCGGCCAGGCTGCTGGACACGACCCTGCGCGACCTGAACGCCGATTACGCCACCTTCAGAAGCCAGGGCAGGATCAATGCCCCGGAGGTGCTGCTGGCGCCGGAGGGGACCATCTACGACTGGTCGAGGACGGTGCGGGGCAAGCTGGGGGGACAGTCCAAGATCCCCCACATCGACCCGACCCCGGACTCGTCGCTGATCGCCAGCCTGCGGGGGTTTGCCGGCAGGGGGTGAACCTCGCGGAATTGGCTGCATCACTATGGACAGGCACGAGGATAATGCCCCCGGTTGCGCATATGGCCGGGGGTTTTCTATTTGAATGTTGCCAAGGTGGTGGAAACTGGTATACATATTTTCACTTCCGCCGCGACCGCCACTTCCAAATCCGGGTCAATGCTCATCATCAATGATCCAAGCCCCGCAGTCAGAGCCTGCAACGGTTTCAAAAGATCATTCCGGTAATCCGGTTTATGCAGTTCAAACCATGCCTTGCTGTTGTTTTCACGCAGTGTTCTGAGAAACTGAATTGCTGCAGGAGGAAAACCGTTAAATTTGTCACTCATATGCGAGCCTCGCAATGCCTTTTATTTCATTCCTCTCGTGTTCGACGGCTGAGAGCTGACCGGCCTCAGGCCGGTCTGACGCTTGGTTGAAAATCCTCACTTCACTTTGCCATTGACTCGGTGTGTATGGGTGTGTATAAAATTATCCATGACCAGCAAAGAGATCATAAGGCGACTCGAAAACGAGGGTTGGTATTGTGTCGGAGGCAAAGGCGACCACCAAAAATACAAACACCCGTCAAAAGCTGGTCATGTAGTAGTGCCGCATCCACGTAAAGACATGCCAACCGGCACCTTGCGGAATATTTTCCGTCAAGCAGGTTGGGAATGGAGGTAATATGTTATACCCCGCTTATGTTCACATTGGAGACGATCAACACGCCCATGGTGTAACTATCCCCGACTTTCCCGGCTGTTTCTCTGCCGCCGATGAGTGGGAGGATTTACCACGCATGATTCAAGAGGCCGCGGAAGTCTATTTTGAAGGCGAAGATATACCAGTGCCGGCACCGACATCTTTAGAACAATTGGCAGCTAACCCCGAATATCAAGGAGGGGTATGGCTCTTGGTAGACATTGATCTTGCCAAGCTCAAAGTTAAAGCAAAGCGGGTTAATATCACCATGTCGGAAAATCTTCTTCATGAGATCGACCGTTATGCCGAGCAGTACCACATGACTCGTTCTGGCTTATTGGCCCAGGCTGCTGGACAGTATATTCACCGCAAACAAGCAGCATGACTTTTATCTTTTGAATACAACTAATAGCGCTGTCAAAGCGCTCATCACCGAAGCAATTGCAGATACAAGAGCGATTAGCCACAGTCTTGATTCTCGAATTGATCTTTCTGCTTCAAATACGCGCTTCTGAAATTGTACAATTAGGTCCCCTTATTGTTTACCCATTCCACAGGGAGCAATCGAATCAGGAGTTGTTTTCTTCAACTCGACTTTCATCATGACATTGGTTGCCTGACGATCGTCTTCCATTTTTCAGGCGCAGCGCGACGTATGTCGCTTAGATATATTTCGTGGTGCTTTCCGATCCTTTGGCTACCGCTGTTTTCTATAAAGGAATGAACCTTCTCAATTGTCGGCCCTTCCTCCGAGAACGGTCCGATGTGCAGTATCTGTGCAGCTTTCCCCTCTTTGAATGCCTGAAACCTTGTTAGTGACAGAGACGCCAGCTTTTTCTTCCGTTGCACTTCCTTTG
>DAIERH010000310.1 GCA_027346925.1 Geobacter sp. | reverse complement strand
ACCTCCTGGCCCTCAACGCCGCCATCGAGGCGGCCCGGGCCGGTGATCAGGGGAAAGGCTTCGCTGTCGTGGCCGACAGCGTACGCGGCCTGGCCGAGCGCACCACCACCGCCACCGAAGATATCGCCACGATGGTGAAGAAGATGCAGCAGAGCGTCGGCTACTCCGTGCGTTTCATTGAAGAGGAACGCACCTCCCTGGATATGGTGGTGGGCACCATTCAACAGACCCTGGCGGCCATCGACGAGATCGCCGCCTACGTGGGACAGGTTGCCGACATGGTCAGCGAAACCTCCGTGGCGGCCGATGCGCAGACCACCACCAGCGTGGAGATTACCAAGAACATGACCGCCATCGAGGAGGTAACCCGGGAGGTTGCCAGATGCTTCGAGGACATCCAAGGCTCCGCCTCCAGCCTTTCCCGCCTGGCCGGCGAGCTCAAGACCATGGTGTCCTGGTTCAAGGTGTAACACCGGCTAGGTTCAGACGGTCGAACAAACGCGAATGGGCGGGCTTTTAAGGCCCGCCCATTCGCGTTTCCGTCGCTCGGAATCCCGTGGCCGATCAGTCGCGGGGAACGGCCAGCATCCTGTCCAGGGCCGCCTTTGCCCTGATGCGGATCTCCTCGGGAACGGCGACGATGGGCGACATGGTCTGGAGCGAATAGAGCACGTCCTCCAGGGAGGTCAGCTTCATGTTGGGGCAGATCAGGGCGGGCGAGGCCAGGATGAACTCCTTCCCCGGGTTTTCGAGCCGCAGCTTGTAGAGGATGCCGGCCTCGGTGCCGATGATGAACTTTTTCGCCGGGCTGGTGCGGCACCAGTCGTACATGCCGCTGGTGGAGCAGACATGGTCTGCCAGGGCCGAAACCTCCGGGGCGCTCTCGGGGTGGCAGACGAACAGAGCATCGGGATGCTCGGCCTTCTTCCCGAGCACCGCCTCAACGGTCATGCGTTCGTGGGTGGGGCAGTACCCCTCCCAGAAGATGAAACGCTTCTCCGGCACGAATTTGGCCACCCAGCGCCCCAGATTGCGGTCGGGGACGAAGATCAGTTCCTCCTCCTTCAGCGACCTGACCACCCTCAGGGCGTTGGCCGAGGTGCAGCAGATGTCGGAATGGGCCTTGACCTCGGCCGAGGAGTTGACATAGGTAACCACCGGCACGCCCGGGTGTTGGCGTTTCAGCGCCTCCAACTCGGCAGGCGTGACCATGTCGGCCATGGGGCAGCCGGCATCCGGGCGCGGCAGCAGCACCTTTTTGTCAGGCGACAGGATGGCGGCCGACTCGGCCATGAAGTGCACCCCGCAGAAGACGATCACATCCGCCCGGGTCTTGGCGGCCTCCATGGAGAGCGCCAGGGAATCGCCGGTGATGTCGGCGATCTCCTGCACCTCGTCGCGCATGTAGTTGTGGGCCAGGAGCACGGCATTGTGCTGTTTGAGGAGTTCCCTGATCTGCTGCCTGATACCGTCGTTCATCCTTCCCGATCCTCCCGGGGGTCTTTGCAGTTGACAAACCCCGTATAAAAAATATATAAAAACAATTCCTCGGGATGTAGCGCAGCCTGGTAGCGCACCTGCTTCGGGAGCAGGGGGCCGCTGGTTCAAATCCAGTCATCCCGACCATGCAAATCAAGGGGTCAGTCGCTCGCGGCTGGCCCCTTTTCCGTTGCGGCAATCGTTCCCGAAGCAGGACGCGCCTCGGAAAACGTATGTATAACACGGATGCGCCAAGAAATCCACGCCGCTTTCGCCCGTCTCAGCGCTCCAGGATAAAGGTCACCGGGCCGTCGTTGACGAGGTGGACCTGCATGTCGGCCTGGAAGATGCCGGTGGCGACCGGGGTGCCGGTCTGGCGGACCTGCTCGACGAAATATTCGTAGAGCCGCTTCCCTTCGTCCGGGGAGGCGGCGCCGGTGAACGACGGCCGCCTCCCTTTGGCGCAGTTGCCGGCCAGGGTGAACTGGGAGACCACCAGCAGCGAACCGCAGATATCCTGCACGGACAGGTTCATCTTCCCTTCGTCATCACTGAAGATCCGCAGGCCGCAGATCTTCTCCGCCAGCCAGTCGGCCCTCGCCTCGTCGTCCCCCTTCTCGACACCCAAAAGCACCAGGATGCCGTGACCGATCTGCCCCACGGTCTCGCCATCGACCGCGACCGAGGCGGATGTCACGCGTTGAATGACGGCCTTCATTTTTCCTTCCCTTTTGGTGGTGTATTATTGCTTTCAGTTTCAGTTGTCGACAAATTGTCGACAACTCAACCCCGGAAATTTTTTTCCCGCCGCAGCTTCCAGTTTGAGTCCGTGACAATTTGTCACGGTTTCATTCCCTTCCGTTTTGGCTTCTATTTTCTCAGTATGCTCCGGCATCTGGGCTATCGGTTAAAGCCCCGCAAACATCCATCACGGGAAAATACCATTCGTCATCATGCCAGATACGGCGTATTGATTTACTTTCAAAAACAACCAGCTTGCTGGGGTTCATATTGTACTCCTGTCGGAGAGGGTGCGGAGAGTAACGCCAAAAGACTAAAACGGCCTCCTCATTCTTATTGTCAACGAGTTATTGGGCGGTTCACGCGCGAGT
>DAIERH010000030.1 GCA_027346925.1 Geobacter sp. | reverse complement strand
CGGGGCTCAAGGCCCTGCTGGTTGCACGCCTGAACGGCGCCCTGATATTTGCCGTGGACTCCCCCGCGGAAGCGGATATAATTGTTACCGGTAACTATGCGGGCGTAGCCTCGGTGTTCAGTATGGTCGCTACGGCCGCGGGCAGGGACGGCAAGGTGTTGGCCCGGGTTTCCGTGCAGGGCGAAGGCCGGGATGAGCTGATTCCGGCGTTGGACAAACTGGCAAAGGATTTGTCGAATACGGTGAAAAAGAACTACGCCCCCCATTCTGTCGCGAATTGATGCCATGGGCGCAACAAAACCAACCCGATCCACACGTGGTCCACTGTGCAGGCGGGCGGGAGAAATCCCGCCTTTTTTTTTGACCTGCCAGGGTGTTTGTGCGATAATCCGCTCTCGCGTGAGCCGGGGCAAAATAACACGGGCGCCGGAGAAAACAGAGTCGCCATATGGCATCTAAAAAAACAGAGATGGCATTTCCTGGGTCCCTCGTGAAGATGTTGGTGGTTGGCTTTAGAAACAGGAATCAATGACCATAACACCGCCAGACATATCCCTCCCCCGTGGAGTGAGCGACTTCCTGCCGGACACGGCCGCAAAAATCGGCTACATCGAGGCCAAGATCCGATGTGTGTTTGAATTGTGGGGTTTTCGGCGCGTGATCGCCCCTAAGCTGGAATATGAGGAAGTCATGGCCATCGGCATGGGGGATGAGTTGAAGGGGAAGACCTACCGCTTCGACGACCGACAAACCGGAAGGCTGCTGGCGTTTCCGCCGGACATTACGCCCCAGATAGCCCGTATCGTAGCCACGCGTTTGCGGGAGTGGCCCCTGCCACACCGCATCAGTTACAGCGGCCGGGTGCTGCGCCAGACCGAGCAGCAGACGGGGCGCAGTCGCGAGATATTTCAGTCCGGCGTTGAGTTGATCGGCCTTGACTCACCTGAAGCGGATGCCGAGATGGTGGCCATGGCAGTGGAGGCAATGCAGGGGCTTGGCTTTGCCGATTTCAAGGTCGATCTCGGCCAGGTGGAGTTCTGCCGCGGCATCCTGGCCGCATCCGGCCTGACGGGAAAGCCGTTGCAGGATCTTCGGCAGGCAATGGCCCGCAAGGACGTCACGGCAATCGCAAAGGTGCTGGCCGAGAGCAATGTCCCAGAGGAGTCGAGGCGGGAGATTACCGCTCTGCCGCGTCTGTTCGGCGGCCGGGAAGTACTGGCCGAGGCAGCGGGAGCGGTGAACAACAGCAGATCCCGCGCCGCGTTGGACAACCTGCGCCAAGTGCTGGAAATTCTCGACATCCATGGTATTGGCGACTATTTGACCATCGACCTGGGAGAGACCCGGGGGTTGGATTATCATACCGGCATCACCTTTGAAGGGTTTGTTACCGGCCTTGGCGAGCCGGTCTGCAGCGGCGGCCGCTATGACAATCTGACGGCACGTTACGGGTTTCCGGCGCCGGCAACCGGGTTTACCTTCAATGTGCTGAACCTGCTCCAGATCATGGAGCGCCGCCCCGATGTCGAGGCCAGTATTAGTCGGGACTTTCTCCTGTTCAACTGCCGTGACGACCGGCGCGAGGCGCTTAACGTCGCCCGTTTGCTCCGCTTGCGAGGGTATGCGACTGCCCGTGACATTATCAGGAGAGACTATGACAGTTCATTGGAATATGCCCGCCGCATGAACATCCGCTGCATGCTGGTCATCGGCAGTGCGGCCGGCAATGGTGACTACCATGCGGTGCGGATTCGCGACGGACGAAAGGTGCCGCTTACCAGGGAGGATCTGGAGCGGGCCGATCTTATGGGATATATTGAAGCTGGGTAAGAGGGGAGAGGAAACAGAACCTGGAAGTCTTTATATGACCTATGGGACCTATGACCTGTTGAAGAGATTGGAATAGAAATCCGAGGAGATAGATAAAAATGGCAAACGTGGTTGTGGTGGGCGCCCAGTGGGGCGATGAGGGCAAGGGCAAGGTCGTCGACATCTACACCGAATACGCCGACGATATCGTACGCTATCAGGGGGGGAACAATGCCGGGCACACCCTGGTGGTGGGGAGCGAGAAGATCGTCCTGCACCTGATCCCGTCGGGGATTCTGCACGAGGGTAAGCGTTGTATCATCGGCAACGGTGTGGTGCTCGACCCGGAGGTATTCATCAGGGAGATCACCAAGCTCAAGGAGTCGGGACGGATCAAGGATGACGCCTGTTTGCTGCTCTCCGAATCGTTGCATATCATCATGCCCTATCACAAGCGAATCGACATCGCCCGCGAGGCCAAGAGCGGCGCCAAGAAGATCGGCACCACTGGCCGAGGCATTGGTCCCTGCTACGAAGATAAGATTGGCCGGCGGGGTATCCGCTTGATGGACCTGCTCAACCCGGATGTTTTTGCCGCCAAACTCAGGGAATTCCTGGTGGAGAAGAACTTCATCCTCGAAAAACTTTTGGGAGAGCCGCCATGCAGTTATGACGAGATCAACGAGGAGTATCAGGGATATGCCGCCACGCTGCGAACCTATGTGGCGGATACCTCGCTGATCCTCAGCATGGATCTCAAATCCGGCAAGAAGGCGCTCTTCGA
Source organism: Geobacter sp. (assembly GCA_027346925.1). GTDB lineage: Bacteria > Desulfobacterota > Desulfuromonadia > Geobacterales > Pseudopelobacteraceae > JACPFJ01. Next base: position 13,394 of record DAIERH010000030.1, on the reverse strand, counting down.
GGGTGCCCAAGGGACGTTGCTGGATGTGGACCACGGTACCTACCCCTACGTCACCTCGTCCTCCACCTGCGCCGGCGGGGCCTGCACCGGCTCGGGCGCCAATCCCCGCGATATCCATGAGATCATCGGCATCTCCAAGGCCTACGTCACCAGGGTCGGGAGTGGTCCGTTCCCGACCGAACTGCTTGACGCCACCGGCGAACAGCTGCGCCAGACCGGCGGCGAGTTCGGCGCTACCACCGGCAGGCCGCGTCGTTGCGGCTGGTTTGACGCCATGGTCGTCCGCTATGCCGTGCGGGTAAACGGCCTGACCGGCATCGCCCTGACAAAGCTGGATGTGCTGAGCGGGTTTGATACCATCAAGGTTTGTACCGGCTATACCTACAACGGCCAAAGGGTGGAGGACTTGCCGGCCAGCCTGGAGGTGTTCGAGAAATGCCAGCCAGTCTACGAGGAGTTGCCGGGCTGGAAGGCCGATATCACCGCGGCCCGCAGCTTCGACGAACTCCCGGCCAATGCCCGCTCCTATGTGCGTCGGCTGGAGGAATTGGCCGGATGCCAGATCGTACTGGTCTCCGTCGGCCCACGCCGCGACCAGACCATCATTCTGCGCAATCCGTTCGGGTAACTTGCCGCAATGGGAAATCGGTAGTTACAAATAGGGCGTGGTAAGAATCACGCCCTATTTCTTTATACTCAAATACGGCGTTTGGGGTTACACTGCCTTTGAGACACAGGGCAACGGAGTAACGTTGGAACGTATCGCTGCTCCGTTATTCCATAGGTGTTGCAGGCTCACGACAAAGGGAGCGGAATCATGAATTTCAATCATTTCGATGAGCACGGCAATGCGGTGATGGTGGATGTGAGTGCCAAACAGCCCACCCTGCGCACAGCCGTAGCCGAAGCAGTGGTACGGCTTTCGCCCGAGTTGCTGGCCGCCATCCGGGGAGGTGGCGTTGCCAAGGGGGATGTGCTCGGAGTATCGCGCCTGGCCGGCATTGTGGCGGCCAAGAAGACCCCGGAACTGATCCCCCTTTCCCACCCGCTGGCCCTGCACTCCGTGGCCATAGATTTTGCACTGGACGGCACGACGGGGCGGATAACCGTACAGTGCACGGTGCGGGCCTTCGAGCGGACCGGGGTGGAGATGGAGGCCATGACCGGGGCGGCCGTGGCAGCGCTGACTATCTATGATATGTGCAAGGGAAGCGACAAGTCCATAGTCATAGGCGAGATCAAGCTGCTGTACAAGGAAGGCGGCAAGAGCGGCGTATATCGCCGGGAGGAGGGGAGATGAAGGCGGCTATCCTGACCTTGAGCGATAAGGGTGCGGCTGGCGCGCGCGTCGATGAGAGCGGGCCGGCCTTGGCGGCATGGCTCGCGGAAAAGGGGGTGAGCACGGCACGGTCGCTGATCATACCCGATGATGTGGAAACGATTATTGCGACCCTGGCGGAATGGGCCGACAGTGATCTGGCCGACTTGATCCTTACCACGGGCGGTACGGGGGTTTCGCCCCGTGATGTGACCCCCGAAGCCACCCAGCGGGTGGCGGAGCGGCTAATTCCGGGTATCGGTGAGTTGATGCGTCTGAAGAGCCTGGAGAAGACCCCTATGGCGTCGCTGTCCCGGGCCATGGCCGCGATCCGCAGCCGGACATTGATCATCAATCTGCCCGGAAGCCCTAAGGCTGCATTGGAAAATCTGGAGGCGGCCTGGCCGGTAATCCCCCATGCGGTGGAGAAGATTCGTGGCGATGAACGCGATTGCGCCGGGCGGTTTGATCGGTAGCGCCGAAGTGCCATACCTTGCCATGCCATGCCAGCCTGTAGGGGTTGTGCTGCGTCACTCAACGCCCGATCGCAGCCGTTTCTTCTCAGACGTGATCCGTTTCTCCGACAGCCGTTTTTCCTTGGCCCTGCGCGGCACGTTGGTTGCGATGCGTTTCTTGATCTTTCGTTCGAGTCTCTCCAGCGCCTGCTGCAGGCGCTTCAGGGCTGTTTCACGGTTCTGGGTCTGCGAGCGGCTCTCGCAGGCCTGCGCCACGATGCCTGTGGGGAGATGACGGATGCGTACCGCAGAGTCGGTTGTGTTCCGGTGCTGTCCACCCGGGCCCGAGGCACGGTAAAACTCCACCTTGATATCCGATTCCCTGATTTCAATCGCCATGGAGACCTCGTTTAACGCCTGTATCGGCATGGGTGGGAAAGACGGGAAAACGACGTAGAGGAGGCTCCCGTGACCGCGATCCAAAATTGGGGGGGGCAGTAATAAAAAATCTGAGTACCCCGACGGGATACTCAGATTCGATGAATTTGGCGTCCCCTACCGGATTTGAACCGGTGTCGCCGCCGTGAAAGGGCGGTGTCCTGGGCCGGGCTAGACGAAGGGGACGCGTGTGGGTACTATCGCGTCCGTGCCGCTCTGGCGACACATGGCCCAATTGACGACGCGATAGACCTAACTAGATACAGCAAATCTTTCGATGAGTCAATATTTTTTTTGGCCCCTGTTTTTTTGCTAGGAAGTTTTTCTGCCCCTCGGTTATTTGGTCTGCTACCCGGCATGAAAAAAACAAAACAAGGGGGCTGACCATGTCGCCAGTCCCCTTGTGGAGTGGTGGGCATACTTGGGATCGAACCAAGGACCTGCCGATTAAGAGTCGGCTGCTCTACCAGCTAAGCTATATGCCCTGATTACGCGAAAAAAAACGAGGGGTCAGGCTGTAAGGCCGTAACCCCTCGGATTTTTTGGTGAGCCGCGTTGGGGTCGAACCAACGACCACCTGATTAAAAGTCAGGTGCTCTACCGACTGAGCTAGCGGCTCAAAGAGAATAAACTATTTACATCAGAATGCTTGGAGAGTCAATAATTATTTTGGGCTGTTTTGAAGTTGACAGCGATTCCTTTGGACACGTACGCTGTGGATATCGCCCATGGGTGCCGGTTGCATGTGGCAAATACCAGGATATTGGGCGAACACCGGTTCGCTGCCGGGATGAGAGGTCGGCGTGAGAGAGCAGGTTTCCATCGGGCAATGCGAGACGTATGATTACCAAATGATGCGGGATGCCGTGGTGTCACTCCTGAAGCCGCTGGGAGGGATCGAGCATTTTGTGGGGCCGGGCGAGCGGGTGCTGCTCAAGCCGAATATGCTGGCGGCCAAGCCGCCCGAAGCAGCGGTCACGACCCATCCGACGCTGGTGCAGGTTGTGGCGGAACTGGCGAGAGGTGCGGGATGCGAGGTGCTGATCGGCGACAGCCCCGGTCTTGGCGGATTCCGGCGGGTGGCCGAACGGAGCGGCATCTGGCGGGCCGCCCAGGAAAGCGGCGCCAGGCTCGCACCGTTTGACGACACCGCCGAGCGGCAGGGTACGGGCACCTTTCGACGGATTGCCGTGGCCCGGGCCTACTGGGAGGCGGACAAGATCATCAACCTGCCCAAGCTGAAGACCCACGAGATGATGACCATGACCTGTGCCGTGAAGAATCTCTTCGGCGCGGTGGTGGGTGCGGAGAAGCCGGCCTGGCACCTCAAGGCGGGAACATCGCGGGAACTGTTTGCCCGGTTGCTCTTGGAGATATATCTGTTGAAAAGGCCAGTGTTGAACATCGTGGACGCTGTCTGGGCCATGGAGGGGAACGGACCCGGAAACGGCGATCCCTTGCGGGTGGGAGCGTTGCTGGCCGGGATCAACCCGGTGGCGGTTGATATGGTCGCTGCCCGACTGGCGGGGATACCCGCCGACCTGTTGCCTGTGGAGCGGGAGGCACGCAGGATGGGGCTACCGGGAAGCAACTGGGAGGATGTGGAGGTGATCGGCGCTCGTCCGGATGATGTGCGGCAACGCCCATTCAGGCTTCCCGCTGGACTGGATGTGCAGTTCGGCCTGCCACGTTTCCTGAAGCAAGGGCTGCGCAACCACCTCATGCCGCGGCCGGCTGCGGGTAAAGGATGCCGATTGTGCGGTGTGTGCCGGGATGCCTGTCCGCCCAAGGCCATCACCATGACAAACAGCGCCCTGGCGGTTGACCAAGGGCGCTGTATCCGTTGCTGGTGCTGTCGCGAACTCTGTCCCCATGACGCCATGGAACAACGGCGGGGAGTCATGCTGAATATCGCCGCGCTGCTGATGAAGAAGCGGCGTTTCCTGTAGCAGTCAGGCTTCTTCTTCCTCGCTGCCGAGGGGGATCTCCCGATAGGCCCTCTCCTCCTCGAAGCGTCGGGTCTGGGCCTGAAGCTTTTCCAGGTCGGCCTTGCATTTGACGCAGTGACGGGCAAAGGGCATGGCCTTGAGGCGGCCGAGGGGGATCTCCTCCTCGCACTCCTCGCAGATGCCGTATTCACCTTCTTCGATACGCAGCAGCGCCTCGTCGATGCTGTGCAGTTTCTCCCGCTCGCGATCCCCCAGCAACAACCCCAGTTCACGGTCCCGTTCGGACGATGCCTGGTCGTAGATGTCGCCGCTCGGCTCCCCACTCCCCACGGTTTCAGCGCCACTCTTGACAGTCTTGTGTATCTCGCGCAGGGTATCCTCCTTCATCTTCAGGAGAATGTCACTGATTTCTTTCCATTTTTTACTCGGTTTCGTTGCCATTGATAGCTCCATAGCCTTGGCTGTCGGTCTCCGTAAAGGCGGCCAAATAATACCGAAAAAGGATGGGTTGTCAAGTTAAAAGGGGGAGGCCGACGACACGGAAACGAGGAAGGGCAGGTCCTGGAACCTGCCCTTGTCTGTCAGTCGATGATTTCGCCGATCAGGTCGTAATCCGACGAGTCGGTGATTTTGAGCGGGACGATATCGCCCACGTCGGCTTGGCCGGCGGTTATGTAGACCTGGCCGTCGATATCCGGGGCTTGGCGACTGGAGCGCCCCTTGAGGAGCAACTCGGTCTCCTCGCTGTACCCCTCGACGATCACCTGCTCGGTCCTGCCGATCAGGGCGCGGTTGCGGCGGAAGGAGAGGCGGGCCTGGGCACGCATCAGCTTGCGATAGCGCTCGCGCTTGATGCGCTCCGAAACCTGTTCTGGCATGGCGGCGGCAGGGGTGTCCTCCTCGCGGGAGTAACAGAAGACCCCCAGGCGGTCGAACTTGGTCTGCTCCACGAACTGCATCAGATCATTAAAGTCATCCACTGTCTCGCCGGGGAAACCGACGATCAGCGAGGTGCGCAGTGCGATGTCCGGGATCTCGCTCCGCAGTTTTCCGATCAGGTCCCTGATCTGCCGGCTGTTGCTGCGGCGTTTCATGCGCTTGAGGACCGGGTCGCTGATGTGCTGGATGGGGATGTCCAGGTAGTTGCACACCTTGGGTTCATCCCGGATCAGGGCGATCAGGCTGTCGCTGATTCCGTCCGGATAGGCGTACAGCAGGCGAATCCAGCGGATGCCGTCAATCAGCGCCAAGCGGCGGATCAGTATCTCCAGGGTGGAACCGTCGTCCAGGTCACTGCCGTAGCGGGTGATGTCCTGGGAGATGATGTTCAGCTCCTTGACACCCCTGCCGGCCAATAGCTCGGCCTCAGCCACCAGGGCGTCCAGCGGCCGGGAGCGGTAGGCGCCCCGCAACTGGGGGATGATGCAATAGGAGCAGCAGTTGGAGCAGCCTTCTCCGATCTTGAGGTAGGAGTACCAGGCAGGCGAGGAATTGAGGCGCGGCAGGGTCTCGTCGTAGACGTAGTCCGGGTCGCCGATGTAGCGCAACTGGTCCTCCGTACCGCTCTTTTCGGCCAGGATCTCGGCAATGCGGGGATAATCGCCGGTGCCGATGAAGATGTCCACCTCGGGCAGTTCCCGGGCCAGTTCCTCCTGGTAACGCTGGGGCAGGCAGCCGGAGACGATCAGGGTGTGGCAGCGGCCGTCATGCTTGCGCTCGGCCAGGTCCAGGATGGCGTCGATGCTCTCCTGTTTGGCCTCCTTGATGAATGAACAGGTGTTGACGATGATGATGTCGGCGTCACGCTCGTCGGTCGTGATCTCGTACTCCTGTTTGGAGAGCACCCCCAGCATCACCTCGGCATCCACCAGGTTCTTGGGGCACCCCAGGCTGACCATGCTGACTTTTTGCTTGGCTGTTTCGCTCAAAATTTCCTCACGCGATCACTCCCTGAAATTCACGAACTGCATCTCCACCCCCAGGTCCTTGCCCTTGAGGAGTTGGATCGTCTCCTGCAGGTCGTCCCGGTTCTTGCCGGTTACCCGCACCTGGTCGTCCTGGATCTGTCCCTGCACCTTGATCTTGCTCTCCTTGATGACCGCAATGATCTCCTTGCCCTTTTCCTTGGAGATTCCCTGCTGGACGGTGATGATCTGGCGCGCCATGCCGCCCGAGGCCTGCTCGACCTTGCCGTACTGCAATGCCTTGATGGAGATGTTGCGCTTGATGAACTTGGACTGAAGCACATCCACCACGGCCTTCAACTTGTAGTCGTCGTCGGCCAGGATCTTGACGGCGTCCTTCTCCTGGCTGATTTCGCTCTTGGACCCTTTGAAGTCGTAGCGCTGGCCGATCTCCTTGATGGCCTGATTGACGGCGTTGTCCACTTCCTGCATGTCTACCTTGGAAACGATGTCGAATGACGGCATTATTCCATCTCCTCCATTGTTACGGTTTTATCACCTCGACCCCCGCAGGGACCTTGAAACTGAACCTGGCGCTGTTGATGCCCTTGTTGACCCGGCTGCGGTGGTAATCGATACGGGTCTCATTGCCGCTGGCATCAAACACCACCGACGATACGATCGGGAAGATGTCCTGAACGGCCCCTTCACGGAGAAAACGGTCCACCGCCTGGGCGGAGACGGTCAGGCGAAGCCTGGCCAGTACGGGTGTCGGCTTGCGGGGCACCAGTTCAAGCTGATAATTGCCGTTTTTGTCCCGCTCTTCCCTGGCAAAGGTGACGGTGAAATCACGGGACACGTGGCCGAGCCCCGTCAGGTAGGAAAGGGCGATGGAGTTGCCTCCCTTGAACATGTCGGCCACCGATGACACCATCACCTGGCGGTTTTCGGGGATGTAGAACCAGACCTGCCTGCCGTTGGAGATTATCTGCTGTTTCGGCTTGCTGTAATCGAAGCGGAACATGGCCGCAGCGGAAGCGGGTCGCTTCAGCAACACCTCGCCGCTGCCGCGTTGCTCCTTGTTGATGGAGGCGATACGTGTTACCTGGCTGAAGTCGGCCTGCACGTCCTGGAGCGTTGCGTAGGCCTTTTCCAGGGCCGCCACCACATCCTTGAGGGCGGCGGGCTGTGCCGGAGAGGCGGCAAAGACCTGTCCTGACCCCATACTCAGCACGAGGCCGGCCACCAGGCAGTAAAACCATTTCATAGTTGTCGTCTCCCGATTGGGTCCAACTGGATATGTGGATCGGAGCGGCCCTTCATGCATCGTGGACGGACCGTTGCGTCATAGTGCCATAAGCCAGTTGCTATCGCAACCGCTTTTAAGACCTACGCAAGGGACTGGGCAGGGGTGCATCTCCATTGGTTCCGGCAAAGGTACGGATATCCATGACAAACACGATGTGGCCGTCACCCAGGATGGTGCCACCGGTGATGCCCCGCATCCGGGAGAGCGGCAGGCCGAGGGGTTTGACGAAGATCTCCTGCTGTCCCAGGATACGGTCGGTCAGAAGGGCCACCGGTGCGGCGTTCAGGCCGCTTACGATGGCGGGAACGCAGGAAGGCCCCCCCTTGGGGGACGGTTGGTCCAGCAGCCGGTTGAGGCTCTGGAGAGGGACGACAGTGTCGCCCAGTTTGCAGGCCTTTTGCCCTTCCTGGTCGATGATATCCTTTCGCCCGAGTTCGAGGGCACGATCTACGGCAGTGACCGGAAAGGCGAGTGTCAGTCGGCCGCAACGCACCAAGAGGGCGTTTATAATGGACACCGTGATGGGGAACGTGAGGATGAAACGGCTTCCGCGGCCGACCTCGGTCTCGATGGAGAGGGTGCCACCCAAGCTGTGAACCGCAGTGCTGACGACGTCCATGCCGACCCCGCGGCCGGAGATATCGCTGACAGCCGCTGCCGTGGAAAAACCGGGGGCGCAGACGAGCAGCAGCGCTTCCTCACGCGTCATGGTATCGGCCCGGGCGTCGCTGATCACCCCTTTCTCCACGGCCCTGGCAATAAGGAGGGCTGGGTCCATGCCCCGCCCGTCGTCGGCGACACAGATAGTGACGTGGTCCTTGTCGCGGGTCACTGTGACGGTGACGGCACCGCTGCGCCCTTTGCCCGCTGCAAGACGATCTGCTGGCATTTCCATGCCATGATCCACTGAGTTGCGCAGGATGTGCACCAATGGCTCGGTGATCTCTTCCAGTATCCCCCGGTCCAGTTCGATCTCTTTCCCTTCCACGGAAAACATGACTTCTTTCCCCTGGGCCCGGCTCAGGTCCCGCACCAGTCGGGGAAAACGTTCGGCCACGAAGGAGAAGGGGAGCATGCGAGCCTTGAAGACCTCGTCGCGCAGGTCGCGCAATTGTGCCGAAAGGTGGCTGAGCGGTTCCTCCAGCAGGGCTTCCGGACAACTCCGTGCCTGGTCGGCCAGACGGTACCGGGTGGTGATGAGCTCGCCGGTGATATTCACCAAATGGTCAAGTATCTCGGTCCTGATGCGGATGGTCTTGAAGGAATCTGACTGTCGGAATTGGTGCTGGCGGGGAGCAGATTGGTCGCCCGGTGGCGCCCCGGGTCCGGCCCGGTCCGGCAGCGGCGCTGGGGCGTGAAGGGAAGCGCCTTCCCTGGTGAAACCGCCAAGGCGGTTGATCAGGTCGGCGCTGTCCGGAAATCGGTCATGCCCCTCCTCCACCATGGCGATCATGACCCCCAGGACATCTCCCCCCTCCAGCAGGAGATCGACCATGGCGGGAGTGAGGCTGAATTCCCCGCTGCGCACCTTGCTCAGCAGGTCTTCCATCCGGTGGGCCAACTCGGCGACAGGGTGGAACTGCATGGAGGCCGCCATCCCTTTGAGGGAGTGGGCATGACGGAAGAGCTCGTCGATGTCGCCCGGTTCGGCGGCACTGCTCTCACAGCGGACGAGCAGGTCGTTGAAGGCCGTTATGTGCCCGCGGGATTCGGTAACGAACAGATCCCGGTACTGGGACATGTCCACGAGTCAGTCCTCCTGGTTTAGCGGACCTGCGACAGCAGCCGCAAAGGGGAGTGCCATGGATAACCTCGTTTACCCCTTGAGTCTGGCCAGCAGCAATTCATTGACCAAGGCCGGGTTTGCCTTGCCCTTGCTGGCCTTCATCACCTGGCCCACGAAAAATCCAAAGACCTTTTCCTTGCCGCCCCGGTATTCCTCCACCTGCCCCTGATTGGCGGCCATGATCTCGTCGATGATCGCCTCGATGGCCCCGCTGTCGGAAACCTGCAGCAATCCCTGCTCCTCGACGATGGCGCCGGGCTCCTTGCCGCTTCGCCACATCTCGTCGAAGACGGTTTTGGCGATCTTTCCGGAGATGGCGCCGCTGTCGATCAGTTTGAGCAGATCGGCCAGCGTCTTCGGCAGGACCGGGCAGGCGTCTATGGTTGTCCCCGAGTCGTTCAGGGCGCGGGTAACTTCGCCCATGATCCAGTTGGAGACTGCCTTGGCGTTGTGATGGAAGGCGACGCACTCCTCGAAGTATTCGGCAAGCGACCGGCTGGCGGTCAGTACCTCGGCATCGTACCCGGTCACACCGTACTCGGTGATGAAACGTTGTTGCTTGTGCTCCGGCAGTTCGGGCAGTTCACCATGGGCGCGCTGCACCCAGTCGGCGTCGATAACCAGCGGCACCAGGTCGGGATCGGGGAAATAGCGGTAGTCGTGGGCCTCTTCCTTGCCGCGCATGGAGCGGGTCCTGCCGGAGTTGGGGTCGAACAGCCGCGTCTCCTGGACCACGGTTCCCCCATCCTCGATCAGGTCGATCTGGCGCTGGATCTCGTACTCGATGGCCTGTTTGACGAACTTGAAGGAGTTGACGTTCTTGATCTCGGCCCTGGTGCCGAAGGTCTCCGAGCCAAGCGGCATGACCGAGACGTTGGCGTCGCAGCGGAAGCTCCCCTCCTCCATGTTGCCGTCGCAGATCCCCAGCCAGGTCACGATCCGATGCAACTGTTTCAGGTAGGCCACCGCCTCGTCGGAACTGCGCAGATCCGGTTCGGAAACGATCTCCAACAGCGGCGTGCAGGCCCGGTTCAGATCCACCCCCGACCCTTCTTCCAGGCCCGCTACATCGCCATGCACCAGCTTGCCGGCGTCCTCCTCCATGTGGATACGGGTGATGCCGATGCGCTTCTCGATCCCGTCCACCTGGATATCAAGCCACCCCTTGCGGCAGATTGGCTCCTCGAACTGGCTGATCTGGTATCCCTTGGGCAGGTCGGGGTAGAAGTAGTTCTTGCGGGCAAAGACGCTGCGGTGGCTGATGGAGCAGTTGGTGGCCAGGCCGGCCTTGATGGCGAACTCCACCACCTTACGGTTGAGCACCGGCAGGGAGCCGGGCATGCCCAGGCAGACCGGGCAGGTCTGTGAGTTGGGCTCGGCTCCGAACTTTGTGGAGCAGCCGCAGAAGATCTTGGAATCGGTCTTAAGCTGGCAGTGGACCTCAAGGCCGATGACGGGTTGGAATTTCATATGCTTCTCCGGAATTTATACGGTGTATGTAGGGGCAACCCCGTGTGGTTGCCCGCATTTGGCGGTTGCCCATGTGTGCGGCCACGCGGGGCCGCCCCTACAGCGGGGCCTTTTTCGTATGCCATACCGTGGCCCGCTCGAAGGCATGGGCCGCCCTCAGGATGGTCTCCTCGCCGAAGGGTTTGCCGATCAGTTGCAGGCCGATGGGCAGGCCGTCGGCCGAGAAGCCGGCCGGTACGGACAGGGCGCAGGTGCCGGCCAGGTTGACCGGGATGGTGAAGATGTCCGACAGGTACATCTGTAGCGGGTCGTTGACCATTTCGCCGATTTTGAAGGCCGGTGTGGGCGCCACCGGGGTCAGGATCGCGTCCACCCCTTCGAAGGCTTGGATGAAATCCCGCATGATCAGTGTGCGCACCTTCTGGGCCTTGACGTAGTAGGCGTCGTAGTAGCCCGAAGAAAGGGCATAGGTGCCGAGCATGATCCGGCGCTTGACCTCCATGCCGAACCCTTCGCTGCGGCTTTTGGTCATCATGTCGATCAGCCCTTCCGCCTGTTCGCTCCTGTGGCCGAAGCGTACGCCGTCGTAGCGGGCCAGGTTGGAGCTGGCCTCTGCGGTGGCGATCAGGTAGTAGGTGGCCACGGCATAATCGGTGTGGGGCAGGGATATCTCCACGAATTCCGCGCCCAGACCACGGTAGGTCGCGATGGCCTCATCCATGACCTTCTGCACGTCCGGGTCAAGGCCGGCAATGAAGTACTCACTGGGCAGGCCGATGGTAAGGCCCCTGACGTCGCCGGTCAGGGCGGCCCTGTAGTCGGGCACCGGTGCGTTTATGCTGGTGGAATCCTTGGGATCGTACCCCGCCACCGCGCCCAGCATGACGGCGCAGTCGGTCACGTCACGGGTCAGCGGTCCCACCTGGTCCAGGGATGAGGCAAAGGCGATCACGCCGTAGCGCGAGACCCGGCCGTAGGTCGGTTTGAGCCCCACGCAGCCGCAATGGGACGATGGTTGGCGGATGGAGCCACCGGTATCGGTCCCCAGGGTGGCCGTGGCCTGGCGGGCGGCGATGGCTGCCGCCGAGCCGCCCGAGGAACCGCCCGGGATGCGTGTCGTGTCCCAGGGGTTGCGGGTGATACCGAAGGCGCTGGACTCGCTGGACGACCCCATGGCGAATTCGTCCTGGTTGAGTTTGCCCAGGAGCACGGCACCCCGCTCACGCAGCTTTTCCCAGGAAGTGGCGCTGTAGGGGGGGATGAAGTTGTGCAGGATGCGCGAGGCGCAGGTGGTACGGATCCCCTCGGTGAGGAAGATATCCTTGAGGGCCAGCGGGATGCCGGTCAGGCAATCGGCCTCCCCGGCGGCGATGCGCCGGTCGGCGGCTTCGGCATCGGCCAGGGCTTGTTCGGGGGTGATGGTGATGAACGAGCCGACCCTGGGTTCCACTGCCTCGATGCGGGCCAGAATCGATCTCGTCGCCTCGACGGAGGAAACCTCTTTCGTTATCAGTTTTTCGTGCAGTTCGTGTATGGTGAAGTCAAAAAGTTCCATCGAAATCTCCGTGGATGTACATACATATTTATATGCAGGGGTGATCTACTCAATCACCTTTGGCACACGGTAGAAACTTTCCGCCCGGTCCGGCGCATTGGCCAGGGCCTTTGCCACGCCGATGGACGGTTGCGCCTGGTCCGGCCGAAAGGCGTTTTCAACGGGAACGGCATGGGAGGTCGGTTGGACGTCGTCGGTGTTCAATCCCCTGAGTTTATCGACATAGCCGAGAATGGCGTCCATCTGACCGACAAAGAGGTCTTTTTCCTCAGCACTCAATTCCAGCCGGGCCAGCCGGGCGACATGCTCGACTTCGGCAGTGGTGATCTTCATGGCGGCAAACTCCATAATTTATGGTATTCTGACAGGGCATGTGTAGCATGAAACAGGCTGCTTGACAACCTCGTTCACCCGGGCGAATCAACGAAACGATTTTTTTCTTGACACGCCATCACTCTTTCAGTAAGTTACACCTCTTCGAAAAAAAACCATGGCCTGTCGTCTCGGGTTGTGCAGCATGTGAGGAACTATGAAAACGGAAGTCGCGAAAATCGAGAACGTGAAGCGGGACTGGTACCTGGTCGATGCACAGGACGTGGTACTCGGCAGGCTTGCCACCCAAGTGGCCAATATTCTGCGCGGCAAGAACAAGGCTATCTATACCCCCAGTGTGGACACCGGCGATTTCGTCGTGGTGGTGAACGCCGAGAAGATAGCCCTGACCGGCCGCAAGCTGGCCGACAAGGTTTACTACAGTCACACCGGTTTTCCGGGCGGCCTGAAGGAGATCACGGCCGGTAAGCTTCTGGAGAAAAAACCCGAAGATATCATCAAGAAGGCGGTCAAGGGGATGCTTCCCAAGAACAAGCTCGCCCGGCACATGCTCAAAAAGCTCAAGGTATATGCCGGCGCCAGCCACCCCCACGACGCCCAGCAGCCCAAGAGCCTGGCACTTTAACACTCCGAGGAGAGTCACGATATGGCAGCAGTAAGCTATTATGGAACAGGCAAGCGCAAAAGCTCGGTAGCCAGGGTATGGCTCAAGCCGGGCGCCGGCAAGATCACCGTCAACAACAAGACCCTGGATGAATACTTTGGCCGCGAAACCTCCAAGATGGTCGTGCGCCAGTCTCTGGAACTCACTGAGAACGTCGGCAAGTTCGACATCTACGTGACCGTCCAGGGCGGCGGGGACTCCGGCCAGGCCGGC
>DAIERH010000309.1 GCA_027346925.1 Geobacter sp. | reverse complement strand
CAACCGTCTGCGTTATGNGCGGGTGGACGAGCTGGAGGACCACCTCCTCGACCAGGTGCTGCGTTTCGTCACTGACGGCAAACTGGTCCTGGGGGTTTGCAACGGTTTCCAGTTGATGGTCAAGATGGGCATGCTGCCCGGGTTCGACGGAGATCACCTCACCCAGCGGACAACGCTCACCTACAATGACTGCGGCCGTTTCCAGGACCGCTGGACCTATCTCAAGGTTGACCCTGCCTCACCATCGGTGTTTACCAGGGGGATCGCGAAGGGGATCTACCTGCCCATGCGCCACGGCGAGGGGAAGTTTCTCTGCGATACGGATGCCACCCTGGAGCGCATCGAGAATGAACACCTGGCGGTATTCAAGTATTCCGACCCGGAGTACGCCGCCCCTACCATGGAATTCCCCCTCAACCCCAACGGTGCCCAGAACGCCATCGCCGGCCTGTGCGACCCGACCGGCCGCCTGATGGGATTGATGCCCCACCCCGAGGCCTTTGTGCACTACACCCAGCACCCCCGCTGGACCAGGGAGGACCTGCCGGAGGAGGGGGATGGACTGATCCTGTTCAAGAACGCTGCCGAGTACGTGAGGAAGAATCTTGTCTAGTTCCAACAGAAAGCGGAGCAATCAATCTATGAATCTGAACCGGCCACACGAAGAATGCGGCGTCTTTGGCATCTACAACCACACCGAGGCGGCCAACCTGACCTACCTCGGTCTCTACGCCCTGCAGCACCGGGGCCAGGAGAGCTGCGGCATCGTCTCCTCGGACGGCACCACCCTGCACGCCCACAAGCGGATGGGGCTGGTGGCCGACGTGTTCGGCAACCAGGAGGTGTTCAAGAAGTTGCCCGGCCGCTCGGCCATCGGCCATGTGCGCTACTCCACCGCCGGCGCCTCGGTGGAGAAGAACGTGCAGCCGATCATGGTGGACTATTCCCGCGGCTCCATTGCCGTGGCCCACAACGGCAACCTGGTCAACGCCCACCTGCTCAAGGCGGAACTGGAGGCCTACGGCTCCATCTTCCAGACCACCATGGACACGGAGATCATCATCCACCTGCTGGCCATAGCCCGCACCAATTCGCTGGTGGACCGCATCGTGGACGCCCTGAACCGTATCAAGGGGGCCTACTGCCTGCTGTTTCTGACCGAGAGCCGCATGATCGCCGTGCGCGACCCCAACGGTTTCCGGCCGTTATGCCTGGGCAAGCTGGGGGACTCCTGGGTGGTTGCCTCGGAGAGTTGCGCCCTGGACCTGATCGAGGCCGAGTTCGTGCGCGAGATCGAACCGGGGGAGATGATCGTCTGCACCAAGGACGGCAAGCTCAAGTCCCTGTTCCCCTTCAAGAAGATCGAGCCGACCCCCTGTATCTTCGAGTTCGTTTACTTTGCCAGGCCCGACTCCTATATCTTCGGCAAGAATGTCTACCTGGCCCGCAAGGAATTGGGGCGGCAACTGGCCCGCGAATACCGGGTGGACGCCGATGTGGTCATTGCGGTGCCGGACTCCGGCGTGCCGGCGGCCATGGGCTATGCCGAGGAGGCGGGCATCCCCTTCGAGCTTGGCTTGATCCGCAACCATTACGTGGGCCGGACCTTCATCGAGCCGGCCCAGTCCATCCGCCACTTCGGGGTCAAGATCAAGCTCAACCCGGTGCGGGAGATCCTCAGGGACAAGCGGGTGGTGGTGATCGACGACTCCATCGTGCGGGGCACCACCTCGCGCAAGATTGTCAAGATGGTGCGTAACGCCGGGGCCAGGGAGGTGCACATGCGCATTTCGTCCCCTCCCACCAGTTATCCCTGCTATTACGGCATCGACACTCCCAACCGCAAGGAGCTGATCTCCTCCTCCCACACTGTCGAGGAGATCTGCCGCTACATCACCGCCGACAGCCTGGGCTACCTTTCCGAGGAGGGACTGGTGCGGTCGGTCGGGGTGGGCAACACCAGTTTCTGCAAGGCCTGTTTTGCCGGCGAATACCCGGTGGCATTCCCCAAACCTGCGCAGAAACCGCAGATGGGACTATTCGAGGAGGAGTACAAGGAACATGACTGAAAGGGAACGACTGAAGCGGATCATCCTGGAGCTGTCCTATGAAAAACGGCTGGTCAAACTGGCCTCTGGACGCGAGAGCGATTTCTACTTTGACGGAAAACAGACCACCCTGCACGCAGAAGGCGGGTTTCTGACCGGCAAGCTTTTTTATGAGGCCATCAAGGACGTGGAGGGTGTGGAAGCGGTGGGGGGCATCACCCTGGGGGCCGACCCGATCGCCACGGCCACCTCGATAGCGGCACATCTGGACGGCAAGCGGATGCACGCCTTCATCATCCGCAAGGAACCCAAGGGGCACGGTACCGGCCAGTGGCTGGAGGGACGCAAGAACCTGCCTCCCGGCACCAGGGTCGTAATCGTGGAGGACGTGGTCACCACCGGTGGCTCCTCCATGAAGGCGGTGCGCAGGGCCGAGGAGGAGGGGTTGAAGGTGCTCGGCATCGTCACCCTGGTGGACCGGGAAGAGGGGGGACGGGAGAATATCGAGGCCGAGGGGTACTGGCTGAAGGCGATCTTCACCAAG
>DAIERH010000308.1 GCA_027346925.1 Geobacter sp. | reverse complement strand
GAACCCGCTCCTCGCCGTCCGGCTCGGTCCTCACGACGAGGGCGCCGCCGTCCGGCATGGCTCCGCCGGCGTTGAGGATCAGATTGATGGCCACCTGGCGCATCTGGTCGCCGTCCAGCATGACCCGCGGCAGGCCGGGGGCGAATTCCGTCCGGATGGCGACCCCCCGCATGTCGGTGTGGTTGGCCGCAAACTCCACGATCCGGGTCAACAGGTCGTTCAGGTCCACCGGCTCCATGCTGGGACGGGGGGTACGGGCGTAGGAGAGCAGATCCTGCACGATCTTCTTGCAGCGCTTGCTCTCCCGCTTGATCTCGTGGATGTACTTGTAGTTGGGGTCGTCCTCGGCCAGCTTCCCCTCCAGATAGCCGGCATAGCCCAGGATCACCCCGAGGGGGTTGTTGATCTCGTGGGCCACCCCCGAGGAGAGCACCCCCAGGGAGGCCATCTTGCCCTGCTGGGCCAGGGTGGCCTCCATCTCCTTGTTGCGACGGATGATCTCGGTCATGCGGTTGAAGGACTCCGCCAACTCGCCCAGTTCATCCTCCCCCTCCACCACCACCTGTTCCTCCAGGTTACCCCGCTTGACCCGCCGGATGACCTCGATCATATGGGTGATCGGGCTGGTTACCACGGTGGAGGCCCGGAAGACCAGGGAGGTCGAGACTGCGCCCACGATCACGATCAACAGCGCCATGCTGAACAGGATGCTGGCCTTGATCTCGTTGGCCTCCCGGTAGAACTCGTCCTCATAGGAGCCGACCGCCACGATCCAGTCCCACGGCTTAAAGTACTCGTAGCGGACGATCTTCATGCGCGCCTCGCTCTCCCCGGCGTTCCGCCACGGGTAGCGGATCCAGCCGCTCTTCTTCTCGCACATCTCGCGGATGAAATAATGGCCGCTGGAATCCCTGGCATCGAAGATGTTCTTTCCCTCCGAATCGGGGTGGATGAGCAGGGTACCCCTGCGATCCATGCAGAAGATATAGCCGGTGGCCCCGACCTTCTTATTCTTGATCTTGTTCTTGAGGGCCGCGAAGGAATCCGAGGACAACTCCACTGCCAGACTGTTGATCCTGTCCGGACGATAGTCGTGAAACTGTCGGTCGTGGGAATCGAGCAGGTCGATGGTGAAGGAGGCCATGTGCCGCAGGTCGTCCATGCTGGTCTGGGTGATGCCCAGGTAGGCCTGGCGGTTAGCGATGTAGCCGATCACCCCCGCCACCACGAGGATCGGCACGATCACCAGCGGCAGGACCAGGGCAAGCAGCTTCCAGCGCAGTTTCAGTCTATTGAGCAGTCCTGTCGGCATGTTCCCCATTGTATACGGAAAGTTCTTCAAGATATACCCGATTGCGGCGGGCAAATCAAGGCGGGAGCCTTGGATGGGTGGCGAGAATATGGTATCTTGTAGCAATACGGAGGTCGAATCGTGACACCATTATCCCAAAACCGCTCCATCAGCGCCATGATCGAGGCCCTGAGCAGGGACTATCTCCAGGGCAAGGAAGAGGTATTGCGCCTGTCGGCCATTGCCCTCCTGGCCGGCGGCCACATCCTGATCGAGGACCTGCCGGGGCTCGGCAAGACCACCATCGCCCTGGCCCTGGCCGGCAGCACCGGTCTCTCCTTCGGCCGGGTGCAGTGCACCAGCGACCTGCTCCCCTCGGACATCACCGGGCTGTCGGTGTTCAACCGGGACGAGGGGCGCTTCACCTTCCTGGCGGGACCGATCTTCAACAACATCGTCCTCGTTGACGAGATCAACCGGGCCATGCCCCGCACCCAGAGCGCCATGCTGGAGGCCATGGAAGAGCGGCGGGTCACGGTGGAGGGGGCCACCCATCCCCTGCCCGACCCATTCATGGTCTTTGCCACCCAGAACCCGGCCGACCAGAGCGGCACCTTCCCCCTGCCCGAGTCCCAACTCGACCGTTTCCTGCTCTGCACCGGCGTCGGCTACCCCCCTGAGCACCTGGAAAAGGGGATCATCTCCGGCGGCGGCATCCGCGAGCGGATCGGCGCCATGACCCCTGTGGCCACGACCGCCGAAATCCTGGCCGCGCGCCGAGTGGTCGCGGAACAGATCTACCTCTCCGACAAGGTGGTCGGCTACATCTACGCCCTGGTGGCGGCCACCCGCGGCCACCCCCGGATCCTGACCGGCCTCTCCACCCGGGCAGCCATCAACCTGGCCCAGGCCAGCCGGGCGGCGGCCTTCCTCGACGGACGCGATTACGTGGCGCCCGAGGACGTGAAAAGGGTTGCCGTGGCCGTCTGCGCCCACCGTCTGCTCATGCGGCCGGAACATGAATCCGTTCACCGGGGAGAACTCCTACGCGCCATCATCGCCGACATAGCGCTGCCTTTGGCCTGAGGATCAGCAAGGCCGGGGCACTGTACATCGTCATCACCCTGCTGCTCGGTTTCTCTGCCGTCAACACCGGCAACAACCTGCTCTTCCTGGTGGTGTCGGGGCTTTTGGCCTTCATGTCCGTCACCGGCCTGGCCGGGATGCTCAACATCAAGCGGCTCACCCCGGAACTGCTCCCGCCCGAAGAGATCTTTGCCGCCATGCCCGCCACCTTCCGGCTACGGGTCCGCAACACCAAGCGTTTTCTGCCGG
>DAIERH010000307.1 GCA_027346925.1 Geobacter sp. | reverse complement strand
GCCCACGAGTAGTACCCATCCGTTACCCCTTCCCGGCATGGAAAATCCTTCACATTACGGTATGCTCTACTAGCAGGTAATGGTCTTGAATCAAGGCGAACAGGAGGTGTGCCATGCAACGGCAACCCGCGGTAGCAGGCCAGTTCTACACCGGCAGCCCACAACAGTTGCGCGCCGAGTTGGCAACGCTGATCCCGGCTACGGAAACCAAGCGAAAGGTTCACGGCATCATCTCGCCCCATGCCGGGTATATGTATTCCGGCCCTGTAGCCGGCAAGGTCTACGGTGCCATCGAACTTCCCCCCACGGCGCTGATTCTCGGCCCCAACCATCATGGCATCGGCGCCCCTGCCGGGCTCTATCCCGACGGCGAGTGGCTGACCCCCCTGGGTACCGTTACCGTCAACGCCCGCCTGAACGCCCTGATCCGCAAGCACGCCCCCCTTGTCCAATTCGATAGCGTTTCCCACCAGTTCGAGCATTCCCTGGAGGTGCAGGTGCCGTTCATACAGTACCTGCGCCCCGATGTCACCATCGCCGCCATCTGTTTGGGCTTCGGCGACTACCACACTGCGGATGCCCTGGGACGGGGGATCGCGGCCGCCATCCGGGAGTATGGTGGGGATGTGCTGATCGTTGCCAGTTCCGACATGACCCATTACGAATCTGCCGAATCGGCCCGTCACAAGGACGAGCAGGCGCTGGAGCGGGTAGGGGCGTTCGATCCCGAGGGCCTGATGCGGATCTGCCGCAGCGAACATATCACCATGTGCGGCGTGGTCCCGGCTGCGGTCATGCTGACGGCGGCACGGGAACTGGGCGCGACGCGGGCCGAACGGGTGGCTTACGCCACCAGCGGCGATGTCACCGGCGACAACCGCCAGGTGGTGGGATATGCGGCGGTGGCGGTGTGGTGATCCGTATGTTCTGTCCCACGCAAACAGCCGTTATTAATGCGTTGACAACGGTTTACTAAAATTGTATACAGTATGCACTTTAGTAAGTTGCAAATAGATTTTCTGCGCTTGTCAGGCAGAAAATCTATTTGGCTAACGCACTGTCCTGTTTATCAGGATTAGCGTAGGACGCTGCCGAACTCGGTGGTACGAGACATACATACAGCAAAAGGAGGAAGTACTAGATGATCGAAGCATATCTGCAGCACGAGAAAGAACGCGCCAAGCAGGGTATCCCGGCCTTGCCGCTCAACCCGGAGCAGACCGCCGACCTGTGCAAGCTGCTGGTCAAGCCCCCCAAGGGCAAGGAAAAGTTCCTGCTCGACCTGATCACCAACCGCGTCTCTCCCGGTGTGGACCCGGCCGCCAAGGTCAAGGCAGAATTTTTGGCCGAGATCGTTACCGCTAAGAAGAAATCCCCTCTGATCACCCCCTCCGATGCCATCAAGCTGCTGGGCACCATGATCGGCGGCTACAACGTGGCCCCGCTGGTGGCGGCGCTGAAAGATAAGAAGCTGGCCGACGAGGCCGCTCAGGCCCTGTGCGGCATCACCCTGGTGTATGACGCCTTCGACGAAGTGGCAGCCCTGGCCAAGGCCAAGAACGCCGCAGCCGCCAAGGTGCTCAAGTCCTGGGCAGACGCCGAGTGGTTCACCAACCGCAAGGGTGTTCCCGAGACCATCAAGGTCAAGGTCTACAAGGTTGACGGCGAGATCAACACCGACGACTTTTCCCCGGCCGGCGACGCCTGGAGCCGCCCCGACATCCCGCTGCACGCCCTTGCCATGGGCAAGACCCGCTTCAAGGACGGTCTGGCCACCATTGCCAAGTTCCGCAAGGAAGGGTACCAGGTTGCCTTCGTGGGCGACGTGGTCGGCACCGGCTCCTCCCGCAAGTCGGCCTGCAACAGCGTGCTCTGGGCCATCGGCGACGATATCCCCTGCGTGCCCAACAAGAAGACCGCCGGCGTGATCATCGGCGGCGTCATTGCCCCGATCTTCTTCAACACCGCCCAGGATTCCGGCGCCCTGCCGCTGAAAGCAGATGTGACAGGCATGAAGACCGGCGACGTGATCGTGATCGACACCAAGAAGGGTGTCATCACCGACGAGAAGGGGAAGAAGGTCCTCTCCAAGCTCACCATTAGCCCCAACACCGTGCCCGACGAGTTCCGCGCCGGCGGCCGCATCCCGCTGATCATCGGCCGCGCCGTGACCGACAAGGCCCGCAAGGCCCTGGGTCTCAAGCCCACCACGGTATTCACCCTGCCGGTCAATCCCAAGCCCAAGGCCAAGCAGGCCTTTTCCCTGGCCCAGAAGATGGTCGGCGTCGCCTGCGGCACCACCGGCATCCTGCCCGGCACCGCCTGCGAGCCCAAGATGACCACGGTCGGGTCCCAGGACACCACCGGCCCCATGACCGCCGACGAGTTGAAGGAACTGGCCTGCCTCAAGTTCCAGGCCCCCATGTTCATGCAGTCCTTCTGCCACACCGCCGCCTATCCGAAACCTGCCGATGTGAAGATGCACAAGAACCTGCCCGGCTTCGTTGCCGAGCGGGGCGGCGTTGCGCTTCGTCCCGGCGACGGCGTCATCCACTCCTGGCTGAACCGCCTGCTCCTCCCCGACACGGTCGGCACTGGCGGCGACTCCCACACCCGTTTCCCCATCGGCATCTCCTTCCCGGCCGG
>DAIERH010000306.1 GCA_027346925.1 Geobacter sp. | reverse complement strand
CCCGGCCCCGACCCAGCAATGGTTGCAGGCAAGGTTGCAGGCGCCGGTGATGGCGAGCGTCAGAATCCTGGGTGGCCGCAGCCCTTCCTGCTGTAAAATAATCGCCACTGATTCGATGGTTGTCACTATTTTTGACATGTCCGCTGATCGCCTGTTGTCCGCAAGCTTTGGTTTTCTTGGCGTCTTTGCACCTTTGCGTTAAGGAGCCGCCGATTTTAGGATACAAACCGGACATGGGGATCGGAGCGCGCCGGAGGGGTGTCCTGCAAGGTGGTGCCGTGCCTTATCCGCCTATGGCCGACATGGCGAACGGCGCATGGTGCTGCTCCGCCGCGGCAAGGAGGTGCCTGGCCGGCTTTCGGGCAACCAGGCCGCGCAACGCCTCTCCCAGCCCCGCTTCGTCCCCGGCGTCGAGAAAGGGTTTGAGTTCGACGCCGGAGCCGGCAAAGAGGCAGCCCCGCGCCGTGCCGGTGGCGGTCACCCTGATCCGGTTGCATTCCCCGCAGAAATGGCCGGATATGGGGGTGATGACGCCGATGTCTCCGGCTGCCCCGTCGATCCTGAAGAGCTTGGCCGGACCGGCCAGGCTCTCCCGCTCAAGCGGTGAGATGCGGTACCTTTGACCGATCCGGTCGAGGATCGTTTTCCCCGGGACCGTCAGGTTTTCCCCGTTCCCGCTCCGCAGGGTCGGCATGTATTCGATGAATCGCACCGTCAATGGGCGGTCGAGCGTCATGGCGGCAAAATCCAGGATCTCGCCGTCGTTGACGCCTGCCATGACCACCACGTTGATCTTGAGCGGGAAACCGACCTGACCGGCTGCGGCAATTCCGCGCATGACCTGCTGCAAATCCGCGCCCCGGGTGATGCGGGCAAAGGTCTCCGGCCGGAGGGAGTCGAGGCTGATGTTCAGTCGCTGGACCCCGGCCCGACGGAGTTCCCCGGCCATTTCCTGCATATGCAGCCCATTGGTTGTCAGGGCGAGCTGGCGCAGACCCGGGATGGCGGCAAGGCGCTCCAGAAACGGGACGATTCCCCTCCTTACCAGCGGCTCCCCCCCGGTGATGCGGATCTTTTCGACCCCGGCGGCAACCGCGGTCTTTGCGATCAACAGAAAGGCTTCATAGCTCAGGATGTCGTTGTGGGTGAGCAACGGAATGCCGTCGGCGGGCATGCAGTAGACACAGCGCATGTTGCACCTGTCGGTAATGGAGAGGCGCAGGTAGGTTATGGTTCTTCCGAAAGGGTCGGTCAATCCCATGGGCATATTCTCCGGAAACGACCGTCAGCCGCCGAGGCCGTACCGTTCGAGCTTGGTGTAAAGGGTCTTGCGATCGATCTCGAGTATCTTCGCGGCCTTGCTCTTGTTGCCGTCGACCATCTCCAGCACCTTCCGGATATGGTCCCGCTCGATGATCCAGAGCGGCAGCGATTGCCCCTCGGAAGAGGCGTTGGGCACCCGGGGAGCGGTCGCGGTCCTGGGCGGCGAGAACGGCAGGAGATCCGAGGAGATGACCGGTTCCGTCGCCAAGATGCTGGCCCGGCGGATGGTGTTGCGCAGTTCCCGGACGTTGCCCGGCCATGAATAGGCGCAGAGGGCCGCCATGGCCTCCTCGCTGATTTCCCAGTTGACGTTGTCGCTCTCTTTGCCGGTGTTGAGGAAGTAATAGGAAAGGGGCGCGATATCCTCGGGCCGTTCCCGCAAAGGCGGAATGTTGATCGGGAGGAGGTTGATCCGGTGAAACAGGTCTTCCCGGAATTCGCCGCGGCTCACGCACTCCTCCAGCCTTTTGTTGGAGGCAAAAACGAAGCGGACATCGACCCTGATGTCATGGTTGCCCCCCATGCGCCGGAAGGTGCCGGTTTCCAGGATGCGGAGCAGCTTTACCTGAACGTCCAGCGGCATTTCCGATATCTCGTCCATGAACAGCGTGCCGGTATCGGCCAGTTCGAAGAGGCCGGCCCTTCCCTTTGAAGCGCCGGTGAAGGCACCCTGCACATGCCCGAAAAGCTCGCTTTCCGCGGTGTTGGCGCTGAGCCGGCCGCAATTTACCGTGACAAACGGCTTGGCTGCCCGGCGGCTGGCGTCGTGAACGGCCCGGGCGAACAACTCCTTGCCGGCGCCGCTTTCCCCGCAGATAAGGACGTGTTCGTCGGTGGCGCCCCAGCGCCTGACGGTTTCGAGAACCTTTTGTATGACCTGGCTCTTGCCGATAATACGGTGTTGATCCAGCTTGTTGATTTCCAGTTTCAGATTGATGTTTTCAAGACGCAGCCGATTCTTTTCATAGGCCTTGTCGATCACCATTTCCAACTCGTCCAGTTTGACCGGTTTGGTGAGGTAGTCGTACGCCCCCTGTTTGATGCACTCGACAGCGGTTTCTATGGTGCCGTGGCCGGTAAAGACGATGACTTCGGGGATCATTGTTTCGGCCCGCATCTGCCTGAGCACCTCAACCCCGTCCATGCCCGGCATCCTCATGTCGAGAAGCACGACATTGAAGACCTGCTCGCGGTATTTTTCCAGGCCCGTTTCGCCGTCCAGGCGGGGCACTTCGGCGATGGCTGCGTCGTACCGCCGCTGAACATATTCTTCCGGATGGATCCGCGCCACCAAGTCCGGTGCCAGAAGCGAGGCCCGCTCCCTGACCTTGCGCGCCCAGGGGAA
>DAIERH010000305.1 GCA_027346925.1 Geobacter sp. | reverse complement strand
GAGGCAGAGAAAGGCCTGGACGATCACCGGGTCGAAATGGGTCCCTTCTCCCTCCAGGATCATTGCCCTCACCTCCTCGTGGGCAAGCCCCTTGCGGTAGCAACGGTCCGAGCGGAGCGCGTCGTAAAAGTCGGCCAGCGCCATGATGCGCGCCGACAGGGGGATGTTCTTGCCGGCCAGCCCGTCGGGGTAGCCCGTGCCGTCCCAGCGCTCGTGGTGATACAGGGCGATCTCGATACCCATGCCGATAAAGGCGTTACCGGAGTAGTGGTTGTAGACAAGCTGCATGTTCTCGGCGCCGATGACGGTATGGGTCTTCATCACCTCGAACTCAGCGGGGCTGAGTTTGTTGGGCTTCAACAGGATGCTGTCCGGTATGGCCACCTTGCCGATGTCGTGCAGCGGCGAGGCGTGCCGGATGCATTCGACGAACTCCCCGGTGATGTGCGCCGCGTAGGGCGACTCCCTGCCGAGCTGTTCCGCCAGGAGGCGGCAGTATTCCTGCACCCGCTCCAGGTGCGCCCCGGTGTCCTCGTCCCGCTGCTCGGCAAGCTTTGCCAGGGCAAAGATCGTCGCCTGCTGGGCCTCGGACAACTCCCTGACCTTCCGTTCCACCAGCCTCTGGAACTCCAGCATCTCCTGCAGCGAGCGCAGGTTGAGGTGCACCCCGACCCTGGCCTGGATCTCCTCGAAATGGAACGGCTTGGTGATGTAATCCACGCCCCCGGCCTGGAACGCCTTGAGCTTGACGTCCGTGGAGTCGATACTGCTCATGAAGATGACCGGGATGTCCTTGAGCCGGGGATTTCGCTTGAGTCCCTCACAGACCTGAAATCCGTCCATGCCGGGCATGGTGATGTCCAGGAGGATCAGGTCCGGGGCGCTTTCCTGCGCCAGCCCAAGGGCCGTGGCGCCACTGGTGAAGGCACATACCTCGCTGCCGTTCCGCGTCAGCATCTGCTCCAGGAAAACCAGCATTTCCGGATTGTCGTCCACGACCATGATCCGCGACTTTGCCGGTTGCAGGTCGGTCTTTGTCGTCGATACACCCATAATGTTTCCCCAACCCGTTACGTTTATCCTGAATCCGCCGCGGATTCAGGTTCATCTGAGTCCCAGGCGTGCCAGGAGGAGCCCAAGGTATTTGTTCAACCGATTCTCCCGCGTGAGAAACGGCAGCACCGGGGGCTTCCGGGTACCCATGGTTTCAAGCAGCCGTTCGATCTCCGGGGTGCCGCCCAGAGCCATCCCCTGCCGCAGGGCCTGGAGCGCCTCCTCGGCGCGGCCGGCCAGCAGGTGGATCTTGTACAGGTAGAGAAAGTGCGCCGGGTTATCCGGCTCATGGCCGATCGCCGTCCGGCACAGCTCCAACCCGCGCATCAGTTGGCCGCGCTCCTTGGCGACGCAAAACCCCAGGCGGGAATACCATCGGGGATCGTCCCAGATCTTCAGCGCCGTCTCCAGGCAGGCAAGCGCCGCCAGGACATGGCCTTCGTCAAGTTCCTTCTGCGCCCGCTGAAAATTCCGCTCAGCGAGAGCGGCCGACCTTGGGTCCACGTGCACCTCCCTCTCCCGATAAAAAAAAGGGGGCACGGCCTTTCAATATACTGGCCTGTCCCCCGCAGGTTCTCATCGTCCGCCCCTTAGCCCCGTCATGCCCGTTTGCCCCGTCGATCCTCGATCAGCATGTCCAAGGCCAGCAGAAAGACCCCCACGCAGATCAACGAATCGGCCACGTTGAAGGCTGGCCAGTGGTGCCGGTACCAGTGGACGTCCAGGAAGTCGATCACCTCGCCCAGCCGCAGCCGGTCGATCAGGTTGCCCACGGCGCCGGAAAAGATCATGGCCAGGGAGACCCGGGCCAGCCGCTGGTCGTCGGCCAGCCTGCGGAAGGCGACCAGGATGGCGATGGCGGCCACCAGCGATACGCAGATGAAGAACGGCAAGCGCCAGGAGGCGTGGGAGAGGAAGCTGAAGGCCGCCCCCTTGTTCCTGAGGTAGGTGATGTTGAAGAAATTGTCCACGACCGGGATCGAGTCGAACAGTCTCATGCTGCGGTCGATGTACAGCTTGGTGAGCTGGTCGGCGATCAGGCCGGCAAGCGCGATCAGGGAGAAGAGAGTCCAGCGATTTCTCAAAAGAAGCTCCTTACTCAAATGATGAGACATCGAAATCTTACCACCCCTGTCCCCTCCTGAATCAGGAGGGGAACCCGGAGCCCCCCTCCTTGATAAGGAGGGGCGGGGGGTGGTTGATTCACCATCTATTTCACCGCCGTGGTGCACTTGGGGCAGATTGCGGGATGCGACGTATCCTGCCCCAGTTCCTCGCTGTAGCACCAGCAGCGCTCGCACTTTTCCCCCGCGGCAGCGGTTACCCGGATGCGCAGCCCCGGAATCCCGTCCGCCGCGAAACAGTCGCCCGCGATGTCGTCGGCCAGTTCCACCCTGGAGACGATGAAGATCGCCGCCAACTCGGCCGCGTATCCCCTGAGAAAGTCCAACGTTTCCGGCTCGGCGCTGATGATGACGCCGGCATCCAGGGAATGGCCGATCACCTTGGCCACGCGGGCCTGCTCCAGGGCCTTGGACACCTCGGCACGGACCTTCATGATCCGTTCCCAGCGTTCCACCAGCGTGTCGTCCTTCAACTCGGGCCGCAGGGCGGG
>DAIERH010000304.1 GCA_027346925.1 Geobacter sp. | reverse complement strand
GATGCTCATGACGATAAACCCCTTGACGAACCTATCCATTCCCTATTTCCTCCTGTAGTAGTAAAGTGGCCCCAGTATACAGCATCCGGCTCCCTATGGCTATGATATATCTCATAATAGAGCGCGGCGCGCCGGTATGATATAGCTCATAACGGCAAAAAGACGTTTTTGTTACCATACGTACAGCCACACCCGTCCAAGATAAAATCTGAGTAATTGCAGGGGAAGCCTCAATCGGATAAAGTAGGTTTGTCGAAGACCACTTACTCTGAAGGAGGACTTCCCCGTGAACAAGTTTAACAGCATTTTTGGACAGATTCTACAGATATTTCCGCATCACGATTTTGTCAGAGCGGTACGAGAGACAAGAGCCGAGAAAGGTGTAAAAGGATTCAGCTGCTGGGGACAATTCGTAGCGATGTTGTTCTGCCAGTTGGGTCAGGCGCAATCGCTGCGGGAGATCTGTGGAGGACTGGCGACCTGCCTGGGAAAGCTCAAGCACCTCGGCGTGGATGCGGCACCCAAGCGCTCTACACTGGCCTATGCCAACGAGCATCGGCCATGGCAGCTTTATCAAAAGGTTTTTTATCAGCTCCTGGCCAAGTGCCGGGTTCTTGCGCATGGAAAGAAGCCGTTTCGGTTCAAGAACAAGCTGTACAGCCTCGATGCCACGCTGATAGAACTCTGTGTCACATTGTTTGACTGGGCAAAGTATCGTCAAACAAAAGGAGCTATCAAGCTCCACCTGTTATTGGACCACGACGGATATCTTCCGGTCTTCTGCAGCATGACCGAGGGAAATGTGCACGAAGTAAATATTGCGCACACACTGAAGTTTCCCAAAGGCTCAATCTTGGCAATTGATCGGGGATATGTGGACTACGAGCAGTTCGCGCGATGGACGGAGTCCGGCATATTCTTTGTAACGAGAGAGAAGGATAATGCAGCCTACCGGGTCATCGAAAAACGAGATGTCCCCGACAGCAGGAATATCATGAAGGATCAGCTCATCGAGCTGACGGGCTACGAATCAATCAAGAAGTGCCCGCATACATTGCGCCGGATAGAGGTTTGGGACGTAGAAAATGAGCGAGTGATCGTTCTGTGGACAAACCATCTGACCTTCGGTGCGACGACCATAGCGAGCATTTACAAAGATCGCTGGCAAATCGAAATATTCTTCAAGACGATCAAGCAGAATCTGAAGATCAAGACGTTCGTGGGAACGAGCCGAAACGCCTTATTGACTCAGATTTGGACAGCATTAATCGCCATCCTGGTGTTGAAGTATCTGAGGTTCCGATCCACGCTCGGCTGGTCGTTGTCGAATCTGGTCGCCATGCTTCGATATAATCTCTTCACATACCGGGATTTATGGACATGGCTGGATCATCCGTTTGAAACACCGCCGATCGTGCCGGATGCGGAGCAACTTGTATTGAGATATCGGTAAATTGGACAGCACAATGGTGAACCTGAATCGCAGAGTATGGATTTACCCGTCTAAAAGCGTGAATTGGCAGGGGTGAGCTTCAGAAAATCAGATTATTTTGGACAGCAATGGCCTGCGGTATAATATCAGTTCCTTACGGCTGCGTCGATTCAAGAATTCAAGAGGCAGCCTGCGCCGGCCTTGCCCTGCAGCCACGGGCCTGTTTCAGGACGATGTACTTAACGCTCGCGAAGCTAAACCGCTATCGCCCTGACCAGCTTCCCGTCATTCGACGTGCGCGCGGCTTCCCGGAGATCGCAGTTGCGTTGGAGGCTAAGCCGCAATGCCGGGGTCGTGCTAAATGCCTTGGAAAGACGAAGCGACCGTTTTCTTCCGTGCCCTGAAAAGGGCGCCTGCCGTGAAGGGAGATGTGCGCACGCCCGTCATGCCGACAAACAGAATGTCGGCAAAGCCCGCCCGCCGGAGCGCCAGGAGATGGTCCCCGACCGGGACCGCGCCGCCGATTCATTGCGACCATGCTTCGGCGCTGCCTGCCATGCCCTGGGGCAGCTCCCGCTCCAGCACCACATCGGCGTAGCCGAGCCTGCCCCCCGGCTTCAGCACCCGGTTGATTTCGCCGAACAGGGCGTCTTTCTCCGGCGAGAGGTTGATGACGCCGTTCGAAACGACGGCGTCAAAGGTATTGTCCCTGAACGGCAGGGTCTCCCCGCCCCCCTGCCGCACCTCAGCGTTCGCGATGCCTGCCTGGCGGAGGTTCTCGCGCGCCCGCGCGGCCATGGCCTCAGTCAGATCGATGCCGTACACCCTGCCGTGGGGACCGGTCAGCCGCGCCGCGACAGAGAGGTCGAAGCCCCCTCCGCAGCCGACATCGAGGACGGCCGCCCCGGGCTCGACCGGGAACAGGGAAAAGGGATTGCCCACGCCGCAAAAGGATTCGAGCAGGGAGGGAAGCGCGGCAGCGACGCACGCGGGATCATACCCCAGCGCCTGTGCGCCCTCGCGGCCCGTGGGGTAGGCAAACGTCCCGGAAACCGATTTGGCCACTTCGGAGTATTTGCTCCGCACCGCATTTCTGATCTCTTCCGGCTGCAGTGCCGCCTGGCAGCACCCCCCGGCGCCGCTCGACGGCGGCGAGACGGGCGTCGTGCCGGCTGCCCGGCTGCAGCCCGCCATTCCCGGCAGGCCGGACGCCGGCTTCCAGGCCCGCGCGCCGCCC
>DAIERH010000303.1 GCA_027346925.1 Geobacter sp. | reverse complement strand
AGGACGACGTTTTTGCCGCGAAAAGCGGACAGGGTGATCTGGCCGAAGGTGTTGTAGGGCAGGACCGCATCGGCGGTGAAATCAGGTGCTTCCTTGGTAACAAGGGTGGGTGTGCACATGTGAGTGTTCTCCTTTGTAAGCAAAAGTAAATGGTAATGTAAATCTAATACCAGCCAATGGCTTACGTGTCAATAGGATAAAAGTAGTCTTTTAGTCTTTTTACAGGTAGGGGGAAAACAGGCGTGCGAAATTGTCCCTGAGTTTGATCGGCATGCTGCACTGCTCCAGTTCTTCGAGGGTCATCTCGCGGGACGCTGCCAGGGCCGCCTCAAAATGGTGGCGGACATGGGCGGCAAGGGAGTTGTCGAAGACGCTCAGATTCAACTCGAAGTTGAGCCGCAGGCTGCGGGCGTCCAGGTTGGCAGAGCCGATCAGGGTCCAGATATCGTCAACCATGAACAGTTTGGTATGCACGAAGGGTGGCGGCTGATAGAAGACCCGCACCCCGTTGCTCAACAGATCCCCCAACAGGGCGCGGCTGGCCCAATGGACAAAGGGGAGGTTGTTGCCCGCCGGCAGCACGATACGCACGTCCACCCCCCGCAGGGCGGTGGTTATCAGGGCTGCGGCCATGGGGCGGTCGGGGACGAAGTAGGGGGTCATGATGAGCACCGACTCCCCCGCGCAGGCCAGGGCTCCCATGATGATCTGTTCCAGCTTCCTGAACTCCCTGTCCGGTCCGTCGCTGATGCAGCGCGCCAGCGCCTCCCCCTGACACGCCACGGTTGGAAAAAAACGCGGGGTGTCCAGCAGTTCCCCGGTCACGAAGTGCCAGTCTTCCAGGAAAGCGCGTTGCAGGTCGCCCACCACCGGGCCCTGAACGCGGAAATGCAGGTCATGGATAGCGGTTGCCGGCGCATGGCGGAGCGCCTTGTGGCGCCTGCGGATGTTCATGCCGCCGGTAAACGCCTCGCAGCCGTCGATGATCAGAAGCTTGCGGTGGTTGCGCAGATTGATGTAGGCACCGTGGCGCAGCGGGAGATATCGCTCCAGACGCACTCCTGATCCGGCCAGCGCCTTTCTGGCGGAGAACCGGCTATATTTTTCCCCCAGGGCGTCGATGATCACCCGCACCTCCACACCCCGGCCCGCCGCCGCCTTCAACTGCGCGACAAAGTCAGCCCCGATCCCGTCCCCATCGAAGATGTAACTGCTCAGGTTGATGCTTTCCCGGGCATGGCCTATGGCCTCCAGCATGGCTGGATAGGCAGCCTCGTCGTTGACCAGCGGGGTGATGCGGTTTCCATCCCGCAGCCTGGATTTTACCACCATGTCTCCGAGGATGCGCAGGTCACGCAGATGGAGGGCTACACCGGGGAGCACCGCCGGCTCTTCGTTCCGGTCATCGGCCGGGTAGATGTCCGTGCCGCTGATGCGGCGGCCGCTCTCGCTCCACTGCCGTGCACGGCGGGAGATGCGGTTTATGCCGAGGCACCAGTACAGGAACGGGCCGATGAGGGGCAGGGTCAGATTGAAGCCCATCCATCCCAGGGCGGCGCGCGAATCCCGCTTGTGAAGCAGGGCATGGCAGGCGGCTGTTATGGAGATTGCGGCGGCGCATGCCGCGAGTGCGGCCATCAGGAGGTGATGCACGGGGTTAGTCCAGGTCTACCAGGATATCGTCACCCTCCAGCCGGACCGGAAATATTTTGAGGGTGAAGTCGGGATGATCGCCGCACGTCCCGTCGCTCAGGTTGAAGCGGTAGCCGTGGCGCGGGCAGGAGATGGTGCCTTCCTTGACCACGGCGGCCGTCAGGGGGCTCCCCTGGTGGGGGCATTCGTTCTCGCAGGCATGAATGACCCCCTTGATGTTGACCAGGAGGATTTCCCGGCCGGATACGGAAACCACTTTCTTGCCGAAGTTGGGCACTTCGCCGATCTTTGCCACCACAGTCATATGAGTACCCTCCCAAAAGGTTTTCCTTCGCCATGCACCCTACCTGAAACCAGTCCGTTCCGTCAAATCCTGAGTGCCGATTTTGGAACCATGCTGCATACTATTTGTGCAGCCATGCCGAGATGTCTGAAAGGCAGAAACCGTGGTTTTAAAGGTGACGTATTTGTAACATTTCGTTTTAATTCATCAAAGTAATTATGGCACGCTCTGTGTATATGTGAAGTAAAAAAATAGATATCAGCTTTACGGAGCTGAGTCCAATTGACATTCTACTCTACAGAACGTGCAATGATGAAACCAAGGAAGTTTTCATTTCATCACTGTTCAAAATCAACGATGAAAAGGAGAGGAAAAATGAAGCTTGGAAGAATTCTGGCAGCAGCAGGTTTGGTAGTGGCAATGGCGTGCGGGCAGGCTTTGGCAACCCCCTCGACGCAGATCTGGATTCCCTCCCCCGATGTCAAGGATTACAAGGCATTTCACATCGACATCGACAACTATACCCGTTTTTCCGGCAAGACCGGTAACGGCCTTAATCCCAACCTGTATGATATCGGTGTAAGCGCCGGTGTGCTCCCCCTTGAAAACCTCAAGCTTGAAGTGGGTATCGATGTCCTGAAATCAGGCTTCAACTCCGACATAACGTACCCGGCCGACAGGGCTCCTCTCACCTTCAATGCCAAGCTGGGGACGCCTGAGGATGCCTTCGGCATCAAGGGGCTG
>DAIERH010000302.1 GCA_027346925.1 Geobacter sp. | reverse complement strand
GCACATGATGGTCGTAGACCAGCGTCAGCGTCCCGACGGTCTCCTCCTCGCCAGCCTCCCAGGACTGTTCCACCAGGGCATCGCGGATCAGGTCGCGGATCGCCTCGGAGCGGTTGACGTACCCCTTTTCCTCCACCACCCGGTCGAAACGCTCCAGCAGGCCGCTGTCGATGGATATCCCGAAACGTACCGTCTCACCCATGGTATTCCTCCCTAGTTCAGTATGTTCTCCAAACATTCCAGAAGCAGGTTGTTTTCCTCACGCGTGCGCACGGCGATGCGGAAGAAATGGGGTGTCAGCCCCGCGAAGTTGGCGCAGTCGCGAATCAGCAGCCGGTGCGGCAGAAGGCGCTCCTTCAGTTCCCCGGCGGTGAGCCCGTTGGTGATCTCCAGCAGCAGGAAGTTGACCTCTGAGGGGTAGACCGTGAGCTGGGGAAAGCGGGAGAGCCGTTTCGCCAGGTAGCCGCGCTCCTCTTGGATGAACTCGATGGTCCTGCGGCTGTGCTCCGTGTCCCGGAGCGCGGCCGCTCCGGCCGCCAGAGCCAGGGTATTGACGTTCCACGGCCCGCCCATGGTTCCGAGCCGCGCCGCCACTGCCTCGTTGGCGATGGCATACCCCAGGCGCAAGCCGGGGATGGCGGAGAATTTGGTCATGGATCGCAGGATGACGGCGTTGTCTCCCGCTGCGACGAGTTGTTTGGCGGAGGACTCCTCGCAGAAATCCATGAAGGCCTCGTCCAACACCAGGAAGGTGCCGCGGGCATGGCAAAGATGGTAGACCTGCTCCACGAGGGGGAGTGGATAGAGCCGGCCGCTGGGGTTGCCGGGGTTGCACAGGTACAGGGCGTCATACCCCTTCTCCAGGGCGGCTTCGAGCGCTCTCGGATCCAGGACGAAATCGTCCTTTGCCGAGAGAATGAAGTGGTGAGCCTCCCGGCGGTGCTGGTCGAGGGCACGCCGGTACTCGCTGAAGGCGGGCGAGACGATCAGGGCGCGTCGGCCGCTGAACAGGGCCGGAAGCCGATAGATCAGTTCAGTGGAGCCGTTTGCCACCACGATGGCGCCGGGTGGTACCCCGTGAAAATCGGCCAGTGCCTGTTTCAGCTCCTGGTGACCGGCGTCGGGGTAGTGTACCAGGCTGTCCAGGGCAGCGATGACGGCCTCCCTGACCAGCGGCGACAGCCCCAGGGGGTTGATACTGGCCGAGAAGTCGGTAATCCCGGTCGCTGTTGTACCGAGTTCACGGGCCATGCCGAAGACGTTGCCGCCATGGTCAAAATTGGAGGACATGGGTGCCTTTCTTCAGGTACAGGGTTACGCCGATGCAGACGATCGCCATGATCAGGGTTGTGGCGTACATGAGCCTGATCATCCCCCGGTAGGCCCGTTCGTCAAGCGGGGAGAGCGGGTCGCCCAGGTAGTCCTTCCAGGATGCCCGGCCGCCGTAGCTTGCCTCACCCCCCAGCCTCACCCCCAGGGCGCCGGCCGCGGCCGCCTCGGAATGGCCACTGTTGGGCGAGGGGTGTTTCAGGCGGTCCCGCAGGGTGATCCTCAGGGCGCCCGCTGGGGAGAGACCCGCCAGCGGCGCGGCAACGATCATCAGGCCGGCGGTCAGGCGGGCCGGGATGAAATTCAACAGATCATCCATGCGGGCCGAGGCCCATCCCAGGGCTAGGTAGCGATCGTTTTTGTATCCCACCATGGAGTCCAGGGTGCTGACCGCCTTGAAGGCCATGGCTGCCTGCGGACCGCCCAGGGTCAGCCAGAACAGGGGTGCGATGACAGCGTCGCAGGTGTTCTCGGCCACGGTTTCCACCATGGCGCGCCAGATCTCGGGCTCGGTCAGGTCGGCCGTGTCCCGGCCGACGATGTACGATAGGTTGCGTTGCGCCGCGGCGATATCGCCGCTCGCCAGGGACTCGGCCACCAGGGCCGACTCCCGGTGCAGGGAGCGGGCCGCCAGGCAGGTGGCGGAGAGCATCGCGGCGGTCAGGAAACCGGCCAGGGGGTGCAGCCGGGCGGCAGCGCGCAGCAGCATCCAGGTGGCAGCCACGGTGGCGGCCGCGGTCACGAGCAGCAGCACTACCCCGGCGGCCCGCTCGAACGGCACCCATCTGCGCAGCCAGGTTTCCAGGGTGCTGATCAGGCGGCCGATCAGCACCACCGGATGGGGGAGCCAGGGCGGATCGCCCAGGGCCAGGTCGAGCAGCAGGGCCAGCCCGATGACGGCCGGATCAGGGGTGATCACTGCTCACTCCGCAGATGGCCAGGAGTTGCGGCATATCCAGGTGCTGCTCCAGATGGCTAGCCAGCCGGTCGAAGGGGTCTGTCTGCACGGTTATGCCGTTTTCCCGCCGCAACGGCATGCCCTTTTCCGCTCGAATACGGTTCAGAAACCCCTCGCGAAAAGGGGTATTGTCGAACAGGCCGTGCAGGTAGGTGCCGAAGACCCGGCCGTCGGGGGAGACCGAGCCATCCTCCACGACCACCGTTACGGCGCCGCGCCGGAAGATGCGGCTAAAGGGGCGGGGCGTTGCCAGGTGGGTCGTGAGCCCCATGTGGATCTCATAGCCGGTCACCACGGCGTCATTACCGCTGGCCAGCCCTAGGCCGGCCCGTTCCAGATGGGCCTGGGCCTGGTGGGTCTCCTTCTTCGCCAGCATCCTGGTCTCCACCGGCAACAGCCCAAGTCCTT
>DAIERH010000301.1 GCA_027346925.1 Geobacter sp. | reverse complement strand
ACATTACTCAAACTACAAGCCGCAGGTTGCCGGCCTGGGGCTCTTGGAGCGCTGGGACGAGTGCAAGGAGATGTACCACCAGGTCAACCTCATGTTCGGCGACATCGTCAAGGTCACCCCCTCCTCCAAGGTGGTGGGGGACATGGCCATGTTCCTGGTCAAGAACAACCTCCAGCCAGAGGATGTGTTCACCAAGGGGGACGAGCTGACCTTCCCCGAATCGGTGGTCGGGTTCTTCAAGGGGATGCTGGGTCAACCCTACCAGGGGTGGCCCCAGGAGTTGCAGAAGGTCATCCTCAAGGGAGAGCAGCCGATCACCTGCCGTCCCGGAGAACTCCTGGAGCCGGTGGACTTCTTCGAGGAGCGGCTCAAGCTGGAGGAAAAGCTGGGCCACAAGGTGGACGACAGGGCGGTGATCTCCAACATCCTCTACCCCCACGTCTATCCCGAGTTCGACAAGCATCGCCAGGAGTACTCGGACACCTCGGTCATCCCCACGCCGATCTTCTTCTATGGCCTGGAGCCGGGTCAGGAGACCTCCCTGGACATTGAGCCGGGCAAGACCCTGATCATCAAGTTGAACGCCGTAGGCCGGGTCCAGAAGGACGGCACCCGCACCGTGTACTTCGAGTTGAACGGCAACAACCGCTCGGTGGTCATCCGCGACCAGTCGGTCCAGACCGACGAGAAGGTGCGGGAGAAGGCCGACAAGGGCAACCCCAACCACATCGGCGCACCCATGCCGGGCAAGGTCCTCAAGGTCAACGTCAAGGCCGGCGACGAGGTCAAGGCCGGGGACGTGCTGATGGTGACCGAGGCCATGAAGATGGAGACCAACATCAAGGCCAAGGCCGATGCCAAGGTGGCGGAGGTGAAGTTCAAGGAAGGGGAGAAGGTCGAGAAAGAGGATCTGGTAATCGTCATGGGCTGATATTCGCGAAGCATGAAACGGCCAAATCTATAAAAACATATCAAAGCGCCCCGCTTCGGACCCCCGAGGCGGGGCGCTCTTGCAGGGCGCCGCCACCAACCAGATCGGCGCAGTCGCTCGCTGCCATTCCCTAAACCGATATTACTGCGGTTTACGACTACCTGGGCCAGAAAAACGCAGCCTTCGCGAAGAAAGGGGATCGGGCCGAGATCGCGGACAGCGCGCGCCCCGACGGGCACCTTTCGGCCGGGGTGACCCGCATCAGCGGTGAACTTGACCTCAAGAGCCGAACACTCCTGGTGGAGTTGGACTGCTGCTTCGCGCCACGGCGTCCCGCCGTGTCTTACGCCGCCAGGCGATACGTATTTTTCCCCGCTTTCTTGGAACGGTACATGGCCTCGTCGGCGCATTGCAGGAGTTCCTCGGCCAGTACGCCATCCTTTGGGAATATGCTCACCCCGATGCTGACGCCGATACGCAGCGAGGTTCCGGAGATAATGAAATCTTCCTGGATCGTGTCCAGTATCTTGCGGGCAATGGTGCTTATATTGTCGATTTCCTTGATCTTCAATAAAACGATGACAAACTCGTCGCCGCCTATCCGAGCCACCGTGTCGCTCTGTCTGACGCAGTAGCAGAGCCGCTCGGCAACCTCCCTGAGCAGCATGTCCCCCGCATCGTGACCATACTGGTCATTCACGCCTTTAAAACCGTCCAGGTCCAGGAACATTACCCCCAGCATCTTTCCTTCCCGCTTTGCCTCCAACAATCCCTGTTCCAGGCGATCTTCCAGGAGCAGCCGGTTAGGCAGGCCGGTCAGCGAATCATGGTTGGCCTGGTGGCGTATCCGGTCGCGCGACTCCGTGATCTCCTTCAGGCTGATCGCCATCCGGTTGAACGTGTAGGCGAGCGCTCCTATTTCGTCATTGGAGGCTACCGGAATCCGATGATCCAGGTTGCCGTGCCCCAACTGTTCGGCGCCTTCTTTCAGTGTGCGGATCGGCTTTGCCATGGAATGGGCCAGTCCGAGGGAAAGAAATAGCCCCAGAAACATGGCCAGAGCGCCTGCCGTCAGCAGGTCTCGGCGCAACTCGATAATCGGAGCAAATGCCTCGGAGGTGTCGATTTTGGTCACGATGCCCCACTTGACGGAGGGGATGTATTTCCATGCAGACACAACCTCTGTGCCGTTATAATCGCAGGTAATGCCCGATCCGCTTTTGCCGCAGGCCGCCTGCTGGATGGCAACGGCATTTTTGTCCCCGATCCTGGCGCGTTTCCTGAGGGCGGCATCGGGATCATGACGTGACGGGTTCAGGAAAACGACGCTGTCACCGGCCCTCTTGCCCAGCAGGGTTTCGCCGCTCGTGCCCAGTCCCGTGGAACCCTGGATAAGCGTGAAAAACCCATCAGTGCTGATCTCAAAGGCCACCACACCGATGAGCCTGTCATGGAGATCATACAGGGGACCGCTGGCGCGCAGAAAATAATGTTGGCCATTTTCGTCCTTGCGGTAGATGTCGGAGAAGTAGATGCCCGCCTTCCCTTCTTTGAAGTATGCGTCGCTCAAGTGATATTCGTGATCTGGATGATCACCATCGGTTGAATAGATGATGCGCCCATCAAGGCCGATGATATCGATATCTCTGACCCGGTGATCCGCGGCAAATTTTATGAGTTGTATGTCGAGCATTTGTTTTGCGGCAATGAAACGGGGGTCGGACTTTCTGGCTGCCAGACGGATGAGCACGGGGATATTGTTTCTGAAGATCACGAAATCCTGGGCAGAGA
>DAIERH010000300.1 GCA_027346925.1 Geobacter sp. | reverse complement strand
TACCGGCAGTACGGCCTGGAGTTGGAGGTTATCCACCACGGCGAACTCCTGGCCAGGCTGGTCAGCCAGGGGAGGCTCGCGCCGACCGCTACAACGGAATTCGGCGCCACCGTATTCCACGACTCCTGCTACCTGGGAAGACACAACGATGTGTACGATGCCCCGCGGGAGGTCATCACGGCGGCTACCGGGGCAGCCCCCGGCGAGATGGGCCGCACCCGCGACAACGCCTTCTGCTGCGGCGCCGGGGGCGGCAGGATGTGGATGGAGGAGTTTACCGGCGAGCGGATCAACCTGAACCGGGTGAAAGAGGCGCTGGAGGAAAAACCGGATACGATCTGCGTGTCGTGCCCCTACTGCCTGACCATGTTCGAGGATGGGCTCAAGGATGTCAAGGCAGAGGGCGTCAGGGTAAGGGATCTGGCCGAGGTGATGGCGGAAGGAATGGGGATGTAATAAAACGAAATATTGATTTTACTCAGCAGTACAACTATTTAAAATACGAGTTAAAAATTTTCATGAACCGGTTGAAACCTGAGACGGTTCCGTATGATTTCGTCAAAATTTAACGTTGTTTTCTTTAAGTTATGGTTGTATGATACAACTAAGTGGGGATTGTCGAATATGACGCGGCACACGGGCCTGCTTGGCCCCGATGGGTCGAAAAGGTGCGGCGAGGAGGTTTCCCCGCAATTCTCGTGAACAGGGCATTTACCCAAGGGAGGCGGCGTCATGTCGCTCTATGACCAATACGGAAGGACGATCAATTACCTGCGGCTCTCGGTAACCGACCGTTGCAACCTTCGCTGCCGTTACTGCATGCCCGCTGCCGGGGTGCGCAAGCTGGAGCATGACGACATCCTCAGTTACGAGCAAATCCACAGGGTGGCCCGGGCGGCGGTCAACCTCGGGGTGGAGAAGATCCGGGTCACCGGCGGCGAACCTCTCGTCCGCCTGGGGATAACCGATTTTCTGGCAGGACTGAAACAGATACCGGGGCTGAAACGACTCGTCCTTACCACCAACGGCATTTTGCTGGAGGAAATGGCACAAGAATTAAAGGCCGCCGGTGTGGAAAGCCTTAACATCAGCCTTGATTCACTGCGGAACGACAGGTTCCGCGCCATTACACGCGGGGGAAAGCTGGAGCGGGTGCTTGCGGGGATCGATGCCGCCGAACGTGCCGGGTTCCCGTACCTGAAGATCAACATGGTGGTGATGGGGGGGGTGAATGACGATGAGGTTGCCGATTTTGCCGCGTTGACCCTGGATAAGCCTTTCAAGATCCGTTTCATCGAGTATATGCCGACGCTGAAAGGGGGAGGGGAGCAATCGTCCACCGTTGCCGGCGATGTGTTGCTGGCAAAGCTCTCGCATACCTATGCTCTCGAAAAGGTGGAAAAACAGGTGCTGGATGGTCCCGCCGTCTATTACCGGATCAAGGGGGCTGCCGGCGAGATTGGGTTCATTACACCCATGTCCTGCCACTTCTGCAGCGAATGCAACCGGATCAGGATGACCTCCAGGGGGATCGTCAAGGGATGTCTCTTCGACAACGGTGTCCTCGACATGAGACCCCTCCTGGCGGGGGGCAACGATGCGGCGCTGGGGGAAGCGTTGCGCCGGGTGGTGCGGATGAAGGCCGGCCGGCACACGTTGATGACCGGCACATCCGATCACGCGCCATTCGCCATGGCGCAGATAGGTGGGTGAAAACCCCGTTATGGGAGGTAGGCATGCAAGGAATTATCGAGGCGGTCTGTGTCAGTAGCAACAAAGGGGAGCGGAAAACGCCGGTGCCGAGGGTCACTCTGCTGCCCAATCACGGCATTGCCGGCGACGCCCATGCCGGGGCATGGCATCGTCAGGTGAGCCTGCTGGCACTGGAAAGCATAGAAAAGATGCAGCGTCTGGGGCTTGCCGTGGATGCCGGCGATTTTGCCGAAAACATCACCACGAAAGGGGTCGATCTCGTCTCGCTGCCGCTCGGCACAAGGCTCCATCTGGGGGAGACGATTCTCGAAGTGACCCAGATCGGCAAGGAATGCCATAACCGTTGCGCCATCTACTACCAGGCCGGAGACTGCGTGATGCCCAAAGAAGGGATCTTTGCGAGGGTTCTGCGGGGGGGCGAGGTCAAGCCCGGGGATGCCGTCGCGGTTGAAGCTGACGGGCGGTCCCGAGGCCGGGTCGATTTCCCATGAAGCCGCATCTTCTGTCATCGATCGATTTCTCGATCCACTATTCTTTGTCGGTGTGAAACCAGTTTATGCCAGAGATCGCACTCAGCTATCCGTCTCTTTGTCCCGACAGCGCGTATTACATCGCACTTGTCCACGCGCTGTCGAGCAGGTTGTAACAGGCCGCCGAAAACGCAGCTGTGTCGTGGGACGCCGTCGACTGGACCGCTTTGTGGCGAAGACACCGGCCGCTATTGAGGTGGGGCCGGAGAGGGAACGACCTTCATCCAGCCGCCCGGGCATTGCTTCACGTAAGGGTAATAACTACGGCTATTCTCGCAGTAATACCAATAAGTAGGTGCCGCTGATTGCTGTTGCGGTTCCGGCTGCTGGACATATATCTCTTGTGCGGGCTGCTGTTGGATAACGACAGGTGGCTGATCATAATAGGAATAGGAATAGGGATAGGGATAGGGATAATAATACGGAGAGCCCAATCCTATGCTCACAGATGGACCCCACCCCCAGCCGCCCCATCCTCCTC